>JAMORD010000077.1 GCA_027063755.1 bacterium
GCAAGGGTTTTAATTTCATAAGGGGTATTGGTTTTAAAGTCAGATAAGTCTATGATGTTTGATTCATTTTGTTTGGATATATCAAGGTTCTCAACAAGATTACTAAGATTTTCTAATGGTAAAGCAATGCCGTGAGCAATTTTTTTAGATGCATGGATGGAGGTAATGATAGAAACCGATGCTACGAATATAATGGCGAAGAGTATAGCTATACCTATAACTAATATGCTTGTAGAGTAAATACTAAAAACCATAGTAAGATGTCCGTTATCAATTCCCTTTATGTTTAGAGGGGCAATGACATATGCCTGAGTAATACTTGTATGCTTAAATTGCGTTTGTGTGGGAGATGGAGAAAGAGTGGACAAGATATTTGATGGGACAGATGCTGTTATAAGTATAGGTTCCATGTTGGGACCATATAGATTTATTCCGTTTATAGAGTGAAAATGTTTGATGAATGCTGTTATAATACTTTTTACCGTGTTGTATACAGGACTGCGTTTACTGGCTACATACCGCACAAAATATGTGCCCGATGGTGTCTTTACAAGGCCAGTGAGTTTTATGGTCATATTGGGATATATCATAGAGACGGAAACAATAGTGGTACTACTGATATCTGCATCGGTGGGTGTTGCGATAATACTGTCTGAGAGTATGCTGCTGATGCCATTGTCTTCTGCTTGTTTTAATTTTGTTGAGAAGATTGGGATGTAATAGGTGTTTACAAGCCTGCTGACATATGCATTGGTGATATCGCATGTTGCCTCTTGAATAGATCTAACACTATTTGCCATGTTGCTGTGAGCTATAAATATGATGACAATAGATAAAATAATTGCTACAAGCAAGGATATGGTGATAGACCATATGCGGCTGCGTAGTATTTCCCGCCTAATGAACTCTTCAAATGTTTCTCTACTGTTTTTCCCCATGCTACAAATATTTTATACTAACTGTGGAGGTGATTGCTATGGAAAAATGGTTAGTAATCAGTGATACCCATGATAATATACCGATGTTGAAAAAACTTCCAGAAATAATAACGAAGTATGGTATTACCCGTATTTTTCATGCGGGTGATTTTATTGCCCCATTTGTGATGCCATATCTTATGTTTGATGGTATTGAATTTATCGGTGTATTTGGTAACAACGACGGTGAAAAGCTTTTTATGGTGGAAAAGAGCCAGGGTAAAGTTAAGGTTGGCCCTATAGAGATAGATACGCCATATGGTAAGGTGTTTCTTATGCACGAGCCATATGCCCTTGATGCGGCTATAAAAAGTGGTTTGTATCCGTTTGTGTTTTATGGGCATACTCACAAGGTGGATATACGCAAGGAGGGAGAAGTGCTTGTTGTTAATCCCGGTGAGTACTGCGGTTATCTTACCGGTGTATCTACGGTGGCTATTGTCAATCCCGAGACGAAAGATGTTGAACTTATAGAGGTGGGCCATGTGGACCGTTAAGGCAGAGCCAGAAGATTTCATCGTTGTTGAAGATATTTTACTGCCCCCGGAAGGTGCAGGGTATTACCTGTATTTCTTGAAGAAATCTGGCCGCACCACGCTGGCTGTTGTTAAGGAGCTATATCGCCGTTATGGAATAAAAAAGGGCGATATACAGTTTGCCGGTATGAAGGATAGAGATGGTATTACATATCAGTATCTGTCATCTGTAAAAGATATTGGTCAATATGTAGAGGCAACGACTTATCAGCTGTGGCATACAAAGGATATTACTTCACATATTGATAGAAAAGCCCTCAAGGGAAACTACTTTTCTCTTCTTGTAAGAGGAGCAAAATTTATAAATACATCTGTATTGTCTGGTGGCTTTATCAATTATTTTGACTATCAACGGTTTGCCGTGTTTTCAGAGGGGATAGCAGCTCGTTTGATATTGAAAAGACAGTATAAAGAGGCATTATGGACCCTGCTGACACCAGGAACAAGGTCCCTTATTAAAGAGCCATTTGAAGCAGAAGATTTTCGCAAGTGTCGTAAGCTGGCCCGTACACCTTGGGAACGAAGACTATTTGACTTTTTGCGTAGAAAAGGGCCTAAATATAAAGATGCCCTCAGGTATGTTGATGGTGACCAGCGGGCTATTAGCATGCTTGCGTATCAGTCATATTTGTGGAACAGAACGGTTTCCAAACTTGTAGAGCGTTATGGCGAAGATATTCGGTATATAAATGTGGCTGGTAGGCAACTTGCCGTGGCACGCAGGGTAAGGAAGTCTTATAAGGTACCCTTTATTACATGGTTTTTGGCGGAGGAGTGGTGGGATTTACCAGAACCTGTTAGACAAGCGATAAAAGAGGTATTGGAGGAAGAAGGATTTTCTGAACTATTTGAACTTAAGACAAAGGTATATGGCTATACACTGATACTTAGATATAGGGATATGATAGAAAGACCTGAGATTATTTCCAATATACAAGAGCAAGAAGGTGTGAGACTGGTCTTCCATTTACCTATAGGATCATATGCAACTATGTATGTTAAGCAGCTTGCTGTCTATCACGATGAGATGGTTGAAGTAGCTGGGGGGGAACTACAAGCACAATAAGCCCGAGTATGCCCGCAATGATAAAAGGTAGGTGTTTGTCCAATGCATATAAGTAGCCGCCGAGCAATACGCCGGTGGCATTTCCTATATTAACCATAGAAGAGATAATTCCTGTACCAACAGCTCTTTCGTGTTCTTCAAGAAATGGAAGAACTATACTTTGGGAACCACTATATAAGCTTTCTGACCAACCATGTGCAAAGTAGTAGATGCCTGCCGTGGAAAGGGAACTGTGTAATATAGAGAATGCGGAAATACTGACACCTCCGGCCATCAGCTTGAATAAGGAGATAGGACTAAGTCCTATGTGAGATAGTAGTGGCAATGTTATAGATGCCAGTGGTGATAGAGAAGCTAGTAGTCCTATAACTGCTTCTTTTACTCCTAATGTGTCTTTTAAGTAGAGGGATATGACAACATTGGTCATGCTACTGCCCAATGCTATGAGTATAGTCAATATAAGTGGCCATACAATTTTTTGTGCTACCGTTGTGTAGCGTGCTTTTTCTTTGTGATGTTCTCTTAGTGGTGCCATAGGTGGAATGGCAATGTATATGATAAGTGCAGCTATACCTGCCAGTATGGCATAAGATATGAAGATGATGTTATAGCCTATGTATTGAGCTATAACACCACCAATGGGGGGACCTATAAGAAATCCCAAAGAGATACCTCCAATAAATGTGTATAGTGCCTTGTAGGTGTTATCTGGATATACTATGGAAAAAATGTGAACTCTTGGAGGCATTTCCATAAATGCCAAACCTTCAAATATTGCACCTATTATGACGCCATAGATAGAGTGGATAGAGAGATAACACAATGCCGCAATAGACGACATAAACCAACCCATGGTTATAATGATGCGAGGAGAAATGTAGTGTGACATCGTGGCACCGACATTGAGGGCTATAAGTCCTGCTACTGTAGATATTGCCATAACAATGCCGGCATGTACTGATGTGCCACCCAGATCAGATATATAAAGGGGCATAATTCTGGAAAATAGTGAAGCCCCAATAGCCCACAGAAAACCGCCTAGTGTTATAAGATAAACTGTTTTCTTGCTTGCCATAATATGCATCTCCTCCCACGATGCGATATTATACTATACTTAGCATGGGCTTGAGAGGTGATTACATTGGTAAAGATTGGTAATGTATACAATATGGGAGATTTCTTTATGCCTCATATGGTAGAGCATGTTAACACCATTATTGATTCTTATGGTGCTGGATTTGGTGTTGTAGGTTTTACAGGAAGTGATCTGAAAAGTTATCTTCTCTGGCTCATTGACCATATAGTAGATGGAGTTTATCCTGCTTGTGGCCTATATATTAAAGAGGCTTATGTAGACTACTATGTGCCTTCTGATAATATCTGGATTAATATGTGGCGACTGGCAATACACTCTAGTCCTATAGGATTAGGTGGGGAAGTAGTATTAATTCCGTATGTAAAGAAGTATCCATTTTATATCTTATCGGTTCTTAGTGAGATAGAAAATATTATGAAGAGTAGTAATATTACAGACATTAATGTGCTTTCTATTCTTGAGAAAAAGCTATTTGAGACGAAGATAAAAATTATTGTCGATATGTCTAAAGAGGAGATGGTCAAGATAGATTGGTTGATATGTCGTTTATATAGTGACGAAATGATGTCTTCGCTTTCGGGAGGTATGAGACGTAAATTCAAATCTGCAGTGAGGGAGGTCTGTAATGACAAATTCTAAAAAAATAATCGTTGCTCTCATTGTACTAATACTTGCTGTGGTCGTTGGTGTATGGTACATGCGTTATGAGATAGATCGGAAGTCAACAGATGTTTTTTCTGATGTTAGTAGTCAAATGTATGATACATTGCTTAAGCAATACGAAAAAGACAGACTTTCCAACGATGAGGTTAGCACTTTGGTAGGTTATCTTGCCCGTACCGTAGCTATGGGAGTATATCCTGATATGCAAATACGCAGTGTAGATATTGGCGATATCAATACCGATGGAAAAATTTTTTCTGCTCGTAATATTAATGTTGTTCTTGATAGAGCCCGTATAGATATTGATAGTATCACATATGATGGTACACAGACGGCCATATCCTTTTCTGTTTCTAAAGACGGAAAAGGTGGTTTTTTAGGACATGTATCAGCTGGAAAGATATATATCCTATACTTAGAAGATGGCAAGTGGATACTTGGGAGGTGAAAGAAAGATGGACCATCTAAAGGTAAAGTTTGTTAGAGACCCAATACACGGAGAGATAGAGCTATATCCTATTGAAAGCCTTGTTGCAGATACAAGGGCTATGCAGAGGTTGAGAAAATTGTCTCAGCTTTCTGGTGCTGTATATACATATCCGGGTGCTACTCACACCCGTTTTGCCCATGCACTGGGTGCCATGCATCTTAGTGGACTATATGCAAGAAGATTATATCCCGGTGATGATAGGGTGTTTACTCTTGCCCGTATAGCGGGGCTTGTTCACGATATAGGGCATGGTCCTTTTTCCCATCAATTTGACGATACGGTTTATCATGCCATGGGGCTGAAAAGGGGGCATGATGACTACAGAGAGAAACTTATACTTGATGTACTCCACCGGCAAATGGAAGAGTTGTTGCAGGTCAAACCTAAGGCTTTCCGCGATCAATTTTATAAACACCTTGAGTATATAGGCTTTTCTCCAAAGCCTTCAAGCATAGAAGAACTAATGCATGAGGTGTTTAATGTCTTAGAGGGAAAAGATAGAGAAGGCTACTCTGTTATGTTTAACATGGTGCAAGGACCTATTGGTGCCGACCGTATGGATTTTCTGCTGAGAGATGTGTACTATTCTGGTGTTAGAGGAGTGGGCTTTGTAGACTATCAACGTATCATTAGACATACGGCTAGGCGCGTATACAAGGGTAAAGAGGTTATTGCCTATCATAAGAAAAATATAGACATGCTTTCTTCATTTCTCTTTACTCGCTATATGATGTATAAACATGTATATTTCCACAAGACTTCCCGTGCGGCAGATATTATGATTCAGGAACTGTTGGAGTTGGCTGCCGATATATTGAAACTGCCAGAGAAGGTTAAAGATACAGATGAATTTATGCAACTGTCCGATGCCTATATTACGGAGGGGATACGCTTTTTCTATGAGAATAGGGCCCTGCTTGATGGGAAAGCACGGTCAAAGGTTGAAAGGGCATATGAGCTACTCAGAAGACTTGAGAGCAGAGATTTGTATAAACCTTTGCTGGATACTATGAAGTATTTTGATGAGAGTGAACTAACGAAAAAGACTATTGTAGATCGTAAGGACATGGTAAAACTTGAAATTCAGGCATTTATTGGCAAGATAAAAGAGAATATGGAAAAAGTTCTTGGTGGGGTGGGGATAGATGCTGAAGATAGGCAGGAACTTAGCGATATATTAGAGCATTTTGACGAGATATTTATAGCCGATGTGCCTTATTATATTACTGTGTTTGACCCTCGCGAGTTTACGGCCAATGATGTATTTATATACGATACAAATAAGGTTTGGAGTTTGTCCGAATATCTTGAAGAAGAGTCAGAACAACCGGTACTTATGCATGGTGTAGTCTATCTACTCCGTGTGTATGTCCGCAAAGATGTACGTAATTTACTTGTGAAATATAACATTATTCCTTCGTATGGAGGGGACAATACCCCATCTACTTTATGGTAATGAGTAGTGAAAGGGGCCTTAAGGCCCCTTTCACTTATTTGAGGTAGGATATAAAGTAGTCTTCTATAAATCTAAGAGCCTCTTTCCATATTTGAGGATTGGCTATATCTATATCCATAAGCCTTAGAAGAAGAACTCTGGGATTTTCAGATCCTCCTGCTGCAAGAAGTTCTTTATATTTGTCTACGAAGCCTTCATATCCTTCTTTGTATCTCTTAAAGATAAGCAGAGACACAAGCTCTGCCAGTGTATAAGAGTATACATAGAATGGTGTGTGCAAGAAATGTGGTATACCAACCCACTCATCTTTATATGTTTCAGGATAGTCTACACTATCTCCAAAGAGCTTTCCATATGTTTCAAGGTAGAGCTCTGATAGATCATCTGGTGATGCCCCTTCTCTGGTGACTCTTCTATGTGCTTCTCTTTCAAAGATATAGAATGTGTTTTGTCTAAAGACTGTTCCGATGATATCTTCTATCTTGCCTGCAATTTCAGATTCTACATTTATACCCTGATTCCTAAAGTAGTCATGAAGCAGAAATTCACCAAATGTAGATGCCACTTCTGCCAAGGCCAGTGGGGGATGGAAATTTAGCGGTGTTTGTTTGCCGGATAGCACCCCGTGAACACCATGGCCTAGCTCGTGGGCTAGTGTTGCCACATCTCGTGATGTACCTGTGAAGTTTACCATGACATATACAGGTGCTCCAGGAGACTGATACATGCAGAAGGCACCACCCATTTTGCCTGGTACCGATGGGGCATCTATGCGATTTTCTTCAAAGAACTCTGCCACGATGTCGTATATCTCCTTGTCAAAGGAGGCAAGCGATGCGAGAACGGCTTCTTTGGCTTCTTCCCAAGAGAAAGTTTTCTCTTCTCCTACAGGTGCAAAGAGGTCATAGATAGGTAGTTTGTCTCCTGCGCCAATTTTCTTTGCTTTCCAAGACCAGTATTTCTGTGGTATATACATGTTTTCCCATACGATTTCGGCCATTGTATCTACAACTTCGTCATCTACATCGTTTTCTACATTACGCATAGAGACCGGTGATGGATATTTTCTTAGATCGGCTTCTTTGTCCCAGTCCATGGCAACTATGGAAAACAAGCCTCCCAATGTTTTTCTGTTATCTCTGAAAATACTTAACATAGTATCCCATGCCCATATTCTGTCTTCTCTTTTTCCAGACATACGCATTGATCGTATCTGGGGCATGGGTATCCATTTGCCATCTTTTTCTGCTCCCAGTGTGCCACTAAGTGTATCGTAGAGCTTAACAGCTCCACCACGACCCGTAGAGTTCTTTAAGGATACTATTTGTTCTCCCTCAGGAGAAAAGGTGTGTGGTGCTTTTCTCACAAGTTTTTCAAAGAAGTGTTTGTATGTCTCAAGAGAAGGATGTTCCATAAGAGATTTTAATTTTTCCACACCCAGACCAATAAAGGTAGAAGTAATTTTGGCAAGGTATCCTTCAATCTCACCCGATTCTGCCATCATAAGGCCCATATACTTCTGAGCATCGGGATCCTGTGTGTTCTCGGCATATTTCAAATAAATATACGCAGATGCTATGCCTACCCTATGTAAAACCCTCTCTACCTTTACAATAATATCCTTTATTTGTTCAGGATTAATGGGAGGTGATATAGCCCTTTGTGTTTCTTCTGCAAGGCTGCGGGCTTCTTCCTTTGCCTCTTTAAATATAGAAATAGCCTGCTGAGCATTGTCAAGCAACAAGCTTAGGTCCCATCGTGGCAACTGCTTTTCCATATGACATGCCTCCTTTCAGATAGCATTTTACCATAGGAGACATGCAGTATTTATGGGTATGATTTGATGTTGATAAACTCAGGATGATGGGCTGTTTCTGCTAATTCTACGGTTTCTTTGGAAATCTTCCTTACATTGATAGTTTTATTCAATGAGGGGTCTATTATAAGTAGACCTACGCGTATATCTTTGATGCCCTCTTTATTTCTTAATTTCTCTATCATCTTGCTACTCCATAGTATAGCTTCATCTTCGGTAATGTCTGGTCTAACAATCCATACACCTATGTCCTTTATTGTGTATGAATCTTTGCCACACAGTTCTGGTACGATAAGAGTCCGAATTGTATCAATATTTCTTACCAACGAAGTGGATCTTAT
>JAMORD010000078.1 GCA_027063755.1 bacterium
GTTCTGTTACAAAGAAATTAAGTAATATACTCCACATACAAAGCATAAAAAGGGGGGCTTTATGCCCCCTTTTTTCACAAAGGGAGGAGATAACATGCCTTGCAAGAAGAAAAGCACAAAGAAAGAAGAACATTGGAAAGCACCAGAGTTTTGTCTACCAGATAGTGAAGGGAATACCCACTGCCTAAAAGAGCATCTTCAGAAGGGCTGGATTGTCCTATATTTTTATCCCAAGGCCAATACAAGTGGATGCACCAAAGAGGCTATAGGGTTTACAGAGCTAAAAGACGAGTTTGAAAAACTCGGTGCCACCATTATAGGTGTCAGCCCCGATAAGCCTGAAAAGATCAAGAAGTTTATAGAAGACCATGACCTAAAGATACTACTACTTTCAGACACTGAAAAAGAGGTGCTGAAGGCATACGGAGCCTGGGGCAAGAAGAAAAACTACGGAAGAGAATATGAAGGTGTTATCAGAAGCACTTTTATCATAAATCCCGATGGCATGGTAGTAAAGTCATGGAAAAATGTCAGGGTTAAAGGACATATGGAAAAAGTGCTTGATACACTAAAAAAGCTGGTAGAGGCATATGAAGGATAAAAACTACAAGGTTGTTATACTTGATGGCTTTACAGATGAAGAAATATCTCAAATTGTAAAGACCATAAAACCTATGTTTCAGGGGCGGGATATCATCTTTGCCCGCCCCACATCTTATACAAAGCAGTGGACCGTGGACAAACTCATAAAGGTTTTACATGAGGAGATAGAAGAGCATAACATCTAACTGAGATTCCTTTCATACATAAGTGGCTTCAAATTCCCTAATGTCTCCATAGCATTTATATATAGATACAACTTTATCTACATTTATGCCGACAATGGTGGCAATATTTTCTGCTATGTCTCTATTTTCTTACATACCATACCATTTTACCGTATACCAAGCCTCATAGCAAAATGCTGAAACTCACCATATCCTTGTGGAAAACCTAGACTAACATAAATCTCATTAACCTTGACCTTTTCACCAAATTGTCTATTAGCATATCCAATAATGTCATCTATGACATTAAAGGGATGTCTATGCGATATCGTGTATAGATACTGTAGGGAAATCTCATTGTCCATCCAAGTATATATTCCTAGCAAAGGCTCGTCAGAAGATATATAGTACGCATCGTTTACACTAACTGTTGATGTGGGTACAATTCCCAACATTTGGGAAACATCTTCATATTTTCTCTGCTTTATATCGGGCTTTTGCAAAGCCAATGAAAATTTTTTCCCTCGTTAGGATATGTATTTTTATCAAAATTATCAAAATATACCAACTGTGATATATGACAGGCATAGTCCATAAGATAGGTGGCCATATGGTTAATTTTCATAAAAGTTTCTGCTATATCCCTCTGGATATCGGTTATTTGACTATCTTTTCACTTGTATGTTTATTCTCAGGTGGTTCTGAATAACTATTGGGCATTGGAACATCAGACACTGCATTTGTAGACAAAATGTAGTTAGACACACTCATGCCGTATGTCCACGCTATAAATATTAGCATGACAGCAAGCACAATGCCAGCAAGAACCTTTTCACTCACATGCCCCATCTAACAGCCCAACTGAGCTAAAACAATTATACCATTAACTTGAAACAGTACTTTATTATATTAACCAGTTCTGTATTCCCAATAGGAGCAATCTACACCCCAATCATTCTTTGTCACCCTAATTTCCATAGAGCTGTTAAGCAGTGTTCTTAGCAGATAGAAAAATTCACTATCAGGTATTCTCTTTCTTATACGCACAAGATACCTATCACCCTCTACATGCTCTATGAATTCAATAATATCTCTCACACTATTTACAATCTCTTTGCGAATCTCTACATCACCACGGTAGGCCCTCACACTGCCAATACCACCTTGAGGACATCCACATGTTGTCAATTCAAAGTCTACTCGCATATACCCCACCTCCTACATGAAGATGGCCACAAAGCCCTCCTTTAGCAGCGGAAAGGCAATAATAAGAAGCAGGATACTGGCAACCACCTCAAGATATGGCAGTATCTTTCCCTTTGCCTTTTTTACAAATCTAACATTGCCAACAATGTAGGCAAGTATAGAAAGCCCCCAGAATGGAACAGAGAAGATAATATTGTAAACAAGAAGAAGTAAAAACTGGAGCACAGTAGAAGAGGTATATGAGGCAAGTTTCAATGTGAAAACGATATATGGACCCATAGAACACGGAAGTAGAAGAAACGACAAAATAACACCAACGACATAGCTACTTCCCGGTGATGTGGCCTTCTCTAAATATGCCCTAATAGTACCCTTCTCACTTTCCGGTGTAAGGCCTTTACTACCACGAAAAGCATCAAGAATAGCAAGCACGGCCAGTATACAACCGGCCCCACCAATAATGAGGTTGAGCCACGGTATAACATTTGATGGCAAGAGATGATATCCCCACAAGAGAGCCCCTCCAAGTGCCAGATATCCTGTGATAATACCCAGCGTAAATGCAAGGCCACTTTTCAGTGCTTGAGTGGGATTTCCTTTAATAATATTCAGTGTAAGCATAACAAGCAGTGCATTAATACAACATGGATTTACAGAATCAGCCAGTGCAAGCCCTAACAGAGACAACCAGAAATCCATACCACTCACCACCTTGTTTATATATCTGCATTATACTTAACTCACTTTGAGTATACCCGATTTAGACAAAGTAGGGTAGACTAAAGTTAGGAGATAACTTATCTCCTAAACTAATAACATGGAGGTGCCTAAATTGGCTGATTTAAAATTTAGAGTATCGGCAAGTCTCACAGGCAAATTTACCGTAGAGGGAAAAATCAGAAAACACACGGTGCTACTTGACGAACCTGCAGATCTCGGTGGAGACGACAAGGGACCTAACCCCGTAGAACTCATACTGCTTGCACAGGCTGGCTGTATTCTCATGGTAGGAAGGGTTGTGGCAATGGAAATGGGATTTAATATAAACAGTTTCAAAATTGATGTTGTAGGTGTACTAAATCCTGAGAAGTTCATGGGCAAAGAGACACAAGACAGAGCAGGACTTAAAGAAATCACACTAAAGGTACATATAGACGCCGACGCAGATAGAGACACACTGGAAAAATGGTTAAAAACAGTAGAAGAAAGATGCCCTGTGAAAGACAACCTTGTAAACACCACACCTGTAAAAGTAGAGCTTGCATAACACCATCTACCAGGCAGGTTCACATATGTGAACCTGCCTTATTAAGACATCTGCCTCTACAAAAATAAAAAGCGGGGGCTAGTGCCCCCTAAACAAGAACCTCAGAGGTGATGCCTCAGCAGGTATGGTGCAGGTGATGGAGCAATTTCAAAAGATCTTCACTAAGCACATGTAGGTTTTCACGCAAACATTGAGAAATCTCAGTAGACGGCCTGATATTACTTTCATCTACACCTATTAGATAAAATACCTTCCTCGCACTGGCAATCTCCGACATGGTCTTTTCAAGCAGTTTAAGACTGTCAATAACACCGATCATATGGGCATGCTTCATAGAAGCCTCAAGATTCTTTACATCTTCTGCAGACATAATCTCTGCCCTACCACACGGGAAATGTTCACCTACTACAGCGTCAACAAACACAATGGGATCCTCACCCTTATAAAAATGTGGGAGTCTCAGCACATCGGTATGCAGAAAGACTCCCCTTGCATAATCGGGTAGCAAACCATCAATATACTTGTAAAGGTGATAGCCTACACCCTCATCACCCATTACATCGTTGCCAAGAAAGACCACAAGAATCAATATCTATGCCTCCCGAATAAGATGAACACTACAGGAAATACACGGATCATAAGCTCTGGGAACCATCTCAAGATATCTTATAAACTCATCATCGTCTATATCGGGATTATCTGCAAGTATGCCTTCTGCCATTCTCTGAACATCTCTGTGCATGGTGTTGAAGTTATACGCTGTAGGTGCAACAAGATCGGCAAATACAACCTCTCCTTTATCGTTATACTCAACAGTGTAAGAGACAATACCTCTGGGTGCCTCTGTAATGCATACTCCCACACCAGCTTTGGGTTTAACCTCCACTCTATCATTGTCAAGTGGCATATCAAGCAACTTGCGTAAAACTTCAAGAGAGGCATCAATGAAATACAGAAGCTCTATTGCCTGAGCAAGGTTGTTGTAGAAAGCATTGTTAAAGCGTAATTTGCCTGAGTCAATAAGCTCTTTATAAATCTTCAATGACTCACCCCAAAGTGTTTCACCATTAACAGCCAAACGAGACAACGCCCCTACCATGAACTCTTTGCCATCAAGATATGCAAACTTCGTAAAGGAATGTGAAACTGGTTTCTCTACAAGATATTCTCTATACTTTTCCACAGGAAACTCTACACCACTGGTAGAGGCAACAACATCACCAAAAGCATCAAACTCATCAGTTTGTTTCAGTGCCACATGGTTATACTCACCATCAAGATACTTTGGCATATCCAGAGAAGCAAGAAGTTCAATGGCAATCTTTGCCGTATCTCTAATCTCTTCAAGCTGTCTATATGCTTGGTTCATCTCTTCTCGTGAGGGTATCTTTCCAAATCCACCAACTATGGCATTTTCTTGATGAATCTCTCTACCACCGACCATAGCCTGAATGTAGTTGGCAACCTTCTTCATCATCAGTCCCTTTGTTACCTCTGTGCCATATTTATCGGCCATAGATATAGCATCAGGATAACCTAAGAAATCAGGCAGGGCAAGTAGAAATACATGAAGAGAATGACTTTCAATAAAGGAGGCATACACAAGGAGCTTTCTGAGAAGCTTGGTAAGCGTGCCAACCTCTATACCAAATGCCCGTTCCGTTGCCATAACAGATGTCAGCTTGTGTGAAGCAGAACAAATGGCACATATACGACTATACATATCTACTGCAACATCATAGGGTTTACCTCTGGTGATATATTCAAAAAACCTTGGTCCTTCAACAAGCCTAAGAACTGCCTTGACATTTGTACCCTCTCTGTAAACCTCTATCATACCCCTACCCTCTACACGGGCAAGGTGCTCAACAGTTATAATCTTCCTCTGTATTTTTCCCACCTTACTCACCTCTCACCAGAGATTTAAACTTTTCTATAATCTCATCACTATGTCCACCAAACACCTTCATACGCTTCAGTGCTTCAAGGGGATCTACCCCGTTTTTCTCCATCATCTTTGCCATGGCATCTACACGCTGAATCTCCTTAATAGGACCACGGCAGCCCATACAAGGAAGCCCCAGTGATGGACATCTTGCGCCACAACCAGCTGTTGTAAACGGCCCGAGACATGGCTTACCCTCTTCTATGACAACACACGGATTGCCTTTTTGCCTACACTCTTGACACACAGGAAAATCTTTCTGTTCCGGCCAAGTAGACCATATAAATGTTGCAAGGAAATATAGAAACTCCTCCTTCTCTATAGGACAGCCGGGTAGGTAAAAATCTACATCTATAACCTTATCAAGAGGTCTTGGTGGCATAACCTTCATATCAAACTGAAAGTTCTCTCCATATACCGTCTTTATAGCCTCGTCAAGGCTAAAACCTGCCCCAATATTTGCACTCTGCACACCACCATGACATGCACATGTCCCCATGGCAACAACATACTTAGCCTTTTCTCTAACCTTTTTTACAAGCTCTTCATCATCTTCGGTAACAACAGCACCTTCTATAAAGGCAACATCAACAGACTCCTCTATCTTTGAAGCAGATGTTGCCATATGAAAACAGACGATCTTCACCTCTGTAAATATATCAATAAGTTTATCTTCTATATTGAGCACATTCAGCTGGCACCCATAACACGATGTTGTCGGATAAAACCCCACTCTTAGTTCTCTCTTCTCCATGACAGCCCCTCCTTCACTCCATGAGTTCTGGGTACCTCTGTACCTGTCTGTAAGAAAATACCGGACCATCTTTGCACACATATAGCATGCTGTCAGAGCTACCCACATTGCAGTGCCCACACTTGCCAATGCCACATCTCATTCTTCTCTCAAAAGTGGCATATATATAGTCTGGGTCAAACCCTCTGGCAATAACCTCATCAAATATACTCTGATACATACGAGGAGGTCCACACATGATAACCACACTGTTTTTCGGATCAACATTGGCTTGAGGAATATACAGATGACACCTACCTTTGCATACTCCTTCAACTTCTTCCCTTGTCACCGTCTGTATAACCTTGACACCATCACCTTTATATGTGCGTGCTATAGCTTCAAGCTCCTCATAATATAAGAGGTCTCTTTTGGTTCTTGCAGAGTTAATCAGAGTGATATTGCCATAATCCCAACGATTATCAAGGGCATAGAGAAAAACACTTCTCAGTGGAGCCATACCAAGTCCAGCAGATAAGAACAGAAGATCTCTGCCCTTCCACTCATCTATGGGAAAGCCATTGCCATAAGGCCCACGAATCCACACATAGTCTCCCTCATTAAGATTATGAATAACTGTTGTCACTCTACCAACCCTTCTAATAGTCAATGCAAAGAACCCTTTCTGCGTAGGAGGAGAACATAGTGATATAGGCACCTCACCTATACCGGGCAAATTAACCTGCACAAATCTTGCCGGTCTTGTATAGTTTCTTTCAAACTCTTCCTGGTCTTTGGGATCTACAAATGATATAACAAACATCTTCTCTGTCGGTGTTACCTTAAATACCTTCTTTATCACGGCCTTTTTCGGCTGAAGAGGATTATTATTTGGCATGCTTACTCACCTCACTAAGTTTCTGAAGATTCTCCCAGAAATTGATACCAGCAGGGCAAAAAGCCGTGCATCTACCACAGCCTACACAGTAAGACAAATTCGTTCCATAGGCAGGGGAAATCTTACAGTTGTACCTATTTTTCATTCTGTCTGCTACCGTAGGACGGAAATTATGACCACCGGCAACAAGGGCATGATGTTCAAATTGACAAGAATCCCATACCCTCTCTTGAATAGCATGAACACCATCTATAGAGGGAATATCTCTTACCTCATAGCACCTACATGTGGGACATGTAGTATTGCAGTTTCCACATGCAAGACACTCTTCAGAAAGCTCTTCCCACACATCAGAGTGTCTATGCATTTCAAGCACACCACGCAATACATAAGCGTCCATATCCCACTTAAACCCCTGTCTTCTCTCTTCTTGATATCTTTCAAATGCCTTAAAGTCATCTGTGCTTGCATCCTCCATACCAATCTCATCGGCCAGTGCCTGCCCTCTCTCAGAGAGCACCCTAACCAGCCATCCATCTGGTAGTGGATGAAGGAAAATATCAAAGCCATCGGTGGAAAACGATGTGTGAGTCACATTGCACGCACAAAACTCATCGGGTTTACAATCATAGCCTACAATAAACAGGTGTTTTCTTCTACGGCTGTAGTAAAAATCTGCTGGATATCCCATAAACACGCTGTCAAGCCTCTTCAGTCCCTCTATATCGCAGTGATGAAGTCCAAAGAGAACAATAGGCCCCATATCTTCCTCTGGAATAGAAACCTTACCCTTTTCTCTATCAATCTCAAACATAACCTCGTGTGGCGGATACACAAATTTCTTCGGTGGTGAAATAGTGCGCACATAATTTAAATCCATGTCGTCAAAGCGGGAAACCTTTCTAAAATCATATGTCTTCTTGCTAATCTTTACAGGACCGTATATCTCTCCATATTTCCTTAGCGCTTCAAACAGTCGGTCCCTGTCCTCATACCTCAGTTTTAGGTATCGCACCGCTGTCCCTCCTCTTTCTGTTTATTGTTAAATATAATCACAAACTTTTCACTTCCAACTCTATTATATATGAAATGCAAGATATTGGGACAAAATGAACTTTTGTTTTTAGGGAAAAACAAACAGAGGGAACGATGCGATACTGATATGTTAGAAAATCACATTTTTATATAAGGTCTATCCCCAGGGGATTACCCCCTGAGGACAAACCTAAATGTATTGATAACAACCACAATAAAGAAATATACCAGTGTGGCATACAGGAGATACGCTATCCACTGGAACACTGCTACATTGAATGTTTTATAGAGAAATATCGTAGATATTGTATATGCACCAAGCGGGAATGTATATGCCCACCAGCCTAAACCATAGGGTATTGCTGTGGTTTTACGGTAATGATATGTAACAAATATTGCAATAAAATAGCACCATAACCCAAATCCCCAGAACAGTGGAGCAATTGAGGAAAGATTCAA
>JAMORD010000079.1 GCA_027063755.1 bacterium
TGGTGCCATTATGATGGTAGACGATGCCCATGGTGAAGGTGTACTAGGTGAGGCAGGAAGAGGTATTGTTGACCACTTCGGTCTGCACGGCAAGGTAGATATTGAGGTGGGTACCCTCTCCAAGGCATTTGGTATCATTGGTGGATTTGCAGCCGGTAAGCAGATTATCATAGACTACCTCAAGCAGAAGGCAAGACCATTCCTGTTCTCCTCTGCTCCAACTCCTGCCGATGTCGGCGCTGCTATGGCAGCTGTTGATGTGCTGATGGAGAGCGGAGAGCTTGTTGAAAGACTGTGGGACAATGCCAAGTACTTCAAAGAGAAGATGAAGGCCCTTGGCTTTGACACAGGTATCAGCCAGACACCTATTACCCCTGTAATACTTGGTGAGGAGAAGCTGGCACAGGAGTTTTCTAAGAGACTCTTTGAGGAGGATATCTTTGCACAGGCCATTGTCTATCCAACAGTGCCACTTGGCACAGCCCGTATTAGGGTAATGATTTCTGCAGCCCACTCTAAAGAGGACCTTGACTTTGCAGTAGAGAAGTTTGCCAAGGTTGGCCGTGAGCTGGGGGTTATTAAATAGTGGCCGGTGAAAGCCGTGAACTGTTATGGCTACTGGAGTCGGGAGGCTTTACAGGCTCTCCCGACTCTTTGATAGTGGAGGCTGTAAAACAAAAGCCCCATGTTGTAAAGTTTGGAGATGATAGTCCATATACATGGAATGCCTTACCTGTCACTGGGGCACGACCTGCCCCTATATATTTTTATGTGCTTAGAAAAGACCCCATAGCCCTTGTGGTACCCAGACAGGGTGAAGATATACTCTACATGCTTCCCGCCTTTACCAAGGTGTGGAATGTATATAGGCCTCAGAGACTTGATGTGGTGTGGGACGAAGATACCAAGTCTTTTCTTGGCACTTTGGTGCTTAGCGAGCCTGCTGTGTCTATTAAGGTAGATGTGCTGACACCATATCATGTACATCCCAGCTCCATACCAGTGCTGAGCATGGTGACAGCAGAGGTAGATGTTTTGCCACCTGTGAGTAAAGAGCTTGAAGAGAAGTTTAAGAAGGCAGAGAGAGAAGGCAGTGCCAATGAAATGTTTGCCAATCTCATAAAGAGCCACAAGCCTGAGGAGTTTATAGATAAATATATAGAGTACACAGGTTGGCGCAATCAATATGTGTTTATAGGTCATGTAAAGAGGGTAAAAGAGGACATTAACCCGTTTACAGGGAGCAAATACCTGCATGCCTCTGTTGATATAGGAGCCCTCACCTTAGACATGATGATATCTCCCCGCTGGGGGGTAAGAGAAGGCGATCGTGTTAAAGGTATAGGACTGCTGGAGATGTGGCTTGAAGGGTAAAATATTATTTTATTAATATTCTTTTTACGTTGTTTTCCATTACCCCTTTGTGTTGTTTTTGATGTTTGTATTTGTTAATGTTATAATGATATTGTGTAGGGGGTGGAGTGTTGCAAAAAGCCATGCAGAAAAAGAGCACAGAAAAAGAGCACCTCCATGTTGCTTGATACCACATATTGTTGATATTTAAAAACTAATATGGAGGTGACAAAATTGCATAAATATAGTGCGGTGTTAAAAATCGTTAGTAGTATAGTGTTTCTTTCGTTGATTATCATAAGCAGTGCTTTTTCCATTTCATACACATATGGTGATACTACCACCTATATTGGAGGGCATCGCTCATATTTCATGCTAAATGGTAAAAGCACAGTATTAATAAATGTGATTGACAGCACACTTGTGGTTGGCGATAAGAGATATAAGGGGAAAAAATACGATACGCCATATGGCACACTGTATGACTTGTATTTTTACAGCGATGATGGTGCTATCACAGGCAATATATCGCTTCTTGTGGGAGATTTTTCCTACTCGTATGTGTGGAATATATACTCACTAAATAAAGACAAGGGACAGTATATTTTGCAATTTTCAGATTCGTATGGCAGCGGAGTTTATAAGGCTTTGGGCTGGCTCTTTTCTGGGAAAACATATAAATTGGCAAGTGACGAGAAGTCTTCTGTAACTGTTGGCGGTCATTACCAAATAATCAGAAACATGGTATCTGACAAACTGAGTTCTTATGAATATATAGCAGATGATGTTTATGGTCCCATTAAAGAACATTCCAAGGTTTTTCCTTATATAAACGCCAGTATCTCTTCATGCAAAGGCAGTAAAACTCTTGGAGCCTCTGGAGGTGTCAAAGTATTACCATTTGTGGGTGTCAGAAGTGATTCTTCTGAAGCTCATGTTGTCGGTATAGCCATGTTTATCAGAGATGACACCATAAATAGCATTATGTCAAGGTATTCGCAGGCTATGGGAGTTTCCCATCTATCTCCTGAGTTGGTGGGGTTTTCAAATATTCATCTGTTCTTTGGCATTTATAAAACATCGCTTTTGAGATTTATAAATTGGGCTACCGATAGAGATAGCAGAGTGTTTTGGAATCCCACAGTCCATTTCTCTCAGTCTTTAGATTGGATAGGTGCCTTTCTTGGTGTCATTGGTGGTTTGGATATCAAGCCTCCTGTGAATGTGTTTGTCAATGTGATTAATACTGCTCTTTCTGTCGTTTCAAGACCCGCTACTTACAGCACGACATGGCATGTTGACTTTGACACGGGAAAGATGATGTTAAACTCAAATGAGTTTCTGCCTATAGTGCTTTCAAATGGAGCCAATATAAATGATAATCTTTGGAGAGATCTCAGGTATGTGCCCAATACCCACTTTGTGCCGATTTATGGAGCCTACATCGCCAATGGCAATGTTGATCATGTTGTCCAGGTAGAGGGCACTGTATGGCTGAAAGTAAACTTTAAAGTATACTGGCAAGGTTCAGGACATTCTGCTTGCACAGCGATATTGAGTGCACCAATTTATATCAATACAAGGTTTAGGGGGAGATAGCAGTGTTTATTAGTCCATGGGCAGGCAAAGTGGCTACACTTGCGGTTATGGTTGTGTTGGTTGCTACCCTCAAAAAGTGGCATAAACATATGCCCTGGTATGCTATGGCGATTTTAGCGTTCACCGTAGATACGATTTTACATCGCATATATCCTATGCTAGGTATATCTCAGCAGGCATATGTTGCCGTATATCCATGGCTAACATTGATTCTTTCATTTCTCTTGTGGCTTGTTGTTTTTTACCTTATATGCACTGTAAGGTATTATGTCATACCACTGTATGTTTTTTCAGTAGCCATCAAATACTTCTTTGAAGGGGTGTGGTTTTCTCCGTATGTGCTACCTGCTTTGATATATATGCTCGTAGTATCGCTACTGTTTGCCATGCTTGTATGGGCTGTTTCATCTTAATAAAGGCAAGCCCTATGGGGCTTGCCTTTAGTCCTCGTCTTGTAGTCCTACGGTTTCTTTCAAAGCCTCTACCTCTTCTTCTGTGAGTTCTCGCCACTGGCCAGGTTCAAGTTCTTCATCAAGGCTGAGTGGTCCATATCTCAGCCTTTTCAGATAAGAAACTCTACTTCCACAGGCTCCTATAATGCGTTTCACCTCGTGGTATTTTCCCTCTGTCAGTATCATATGAAGTTTGGCACCATCTTCTTCGTTTTCTATGATGTCATAGTCTTTGACCTTCATGAGTGTGCCACTTTTTTCCAGCACGATCCCCTCTTCTTTGGCTTGCCTTAGCATGTCTTCATTGAGCTTGCCTTCAGTTTCCACATAGTATTCCCTTTCCACCTTATATTTGGGGGATATAAGCCTATGGCCCAAGATACCGTCTGTTGTGATAATCAGTAGTCCTTCTGTATTTTTGTCAAGTCTGCCTACAGGAAACATCTTGTGCACCAGTGGATGGTCTATAAGGTCCATAACTGTGCCATGGAAGTCATCTTCTGTGGCTGTGATAACTCCTTGCGGTTTGTTAAGCATAATATATATATGCTCTGTAGGCCAAGGCACAATTTCACCCGATACCTCTACAATATCACCTTTCTGCAGTTTATACGAAGAATCTCTAACAACCTTGCCGTTGACCTTTACTGCCCCTTTGCGTATGAGATTTTTCTTTACGCCTTTTCTTGTACCAAATCCAGACCATACAAGGTATTTATCCAGTCGCATGCTAACACCTCCCCATATATATTACCTGTTTCATATACAGAATATGGGAGTAGAATAAAATGGGTATAAAAGGAGGTGCGGAGGGTGAGTAAAAATAGAAAAGTACGTATGTGGATATATTTCACTCTGCTTGTTGTTGCTCTTATGATTGTTGTCATGGCTGTTCATTTTTCCCGTGAAAGGGAAATAAATCCTGGACCCGGGGGTGGTACACAGTCTATTACCTCATCTGGTTTTATGGAATCGGATAACTCTCAGGTATATAAAACCGCTACCATTACTTTCTATATGCTGACCTTAAAAGACGAAGGGGATTTATCGTTGGCAACTGTTACTCTAACTGCATCTCTCCCCGATACATCTACCGAAGCACTTGTCAAGGTGGCTTTACAGTATCTTGCCAATCCCCCTGTAAAGATTGATGGTATGTATCCTGTACTGCCCAGTGGTACAAAGGTGAAAAAAATTGAGATTAAAGATGATGCTGTGTATATAGATTTTTCCAAAGATATTTTATTTCCTAAATATCCCAG
The DNA here is from genome assembly GCA_027063755.1 of bacterium. Taxonomy (GTDB): domain Bacteria; phylum Coprothermobacterota; class Coprothermobacteria; order Coprothermobacterales; family JAADFF01; genus JAADFF01. Next base: position 4,667 of record JAMORD010000079.1, read on the forward strand.
TGCCACATCAGAACAGCTGGCACTATGTGCCATAGCTGGTATACCGGCCCAGTTTGGTATAGATAGCACATATATCACTATAGAGGGAAAATCCTCTGGTCCTATTGACGGTAAATATGTTGAAGATTTTTGGGGACACATAGGACTTAGCGACCAGCCATTGCATCCGTGCAGGTGATGTGTAACAAAAATATGCTTTCCCCTGTCTAATAGGATGAATATGAAGAAAGGGGTGGATGCAATGGCTAAGGTAGCATGGGCATTCGCAGGACAGGGTAGTCATATAGCACAGATAGGCAAGTATCTACCAGAGGATATTAAGGCCTCTATAGAGAGGAGGCTGGGTAGAAAGTTTCTTTCTGTGCTTGAGAATGGTTCAGACGATGAGATAAAGAAGAGTATCTACGCTCAGGTTGGTATTATGGCATACACCTATGCAGCTGCCAGACAGGCCATGAAAGAGGGACAGAGACCAGATGTTGTACTTGGACATTCCCTTGGTGAATATACAGCGGCCTTGGTCGGTGGGTTGACAGATTTTGAGACAATGCTTGAAACTGTTTATCTTAGGGCAGAGTATATGGATAGATATGCCCCAGAGGGTTTTATCCTTATTGTGTTTAAGCCTCTGGAGCAGGTAAAAGCCATGCTTCCTATGGCTCCCGTAGACCTTTATCTATCTAATATCAATGCCAAGAATCAGACACTGGTTGGAGGTATTGCTCCAGATTTTGAAAAAGCCTATGAGTTTTTCAAGAGCATAGGCTGGAAGGTAAGAAAACTTGATGCTGCCAGTATACCATTCCATACACCACTGATGGAACCTGTGAGGCAAAAATTTGCAGAGGTTGTGGACCGTATACCCGGTGAGACGCTGGAGATACCGCTATATAGCAATGCCCAAGATAGATTTGTTATGGGACCTGTTAGGGTGAAGTTGGGCCTTCTTGATGGTATACAGACTCCTGTAAACTGGGTGCGTGCTATAAAGAGACTGAAAGAGTATGGTGTAGATACTATTGTTGAGTTTGCACCGAAGCCGGTTCTTTCTAAACTTACCAAACGTATAGACAGGGATATGAAAACTGAGGTGTACGAGGTGAAGAGACTTGAAACTGAACTTGAATGACAAGCATATTGTTGTTATTGGTGCTTCTGGTGGTATTGGTCTTGTTACAACAAGGGTTCTTCTTGAGGAAGGTGCAATAGTTCATGCAACATATCGCAGTGGTCTAAAAGGACTTGCAGACATAGAAAGCGACAAACTCTTTACCTATCAGGTAGATGTCAAGGACAGAAAGTCTTTAAAATCTTTATTTGATTCACTAAAGCAGGTTCATGGCATGGTCTATGCCTCGGGTATTACCAAAGATAACCTTCTTATGAGGTACAAAGAGGAGGACATAGATGATGTTGTGGATGTCAACCTAAAGGGTGCTATACTTGCTACGAAATATGCCATATTAAAAATGAGGAGAAGTGGCGGTTCCATTGTACTCTTGTCCTCTGTTGTTGGTATCACTGGTAATATAGGCCAGTCTATATATGCCGCTACGAAATCTGCAATGAGTGGATTTATTAAGAGTGTTGCCCTTGAGATGGGCAGAAAAAATATCCGTATTAATGCCGTTGCCCCGGGATTTGTTGATACGCCTATGACGCAAGTGTTGTCTGATGTTATCAAAGAAGAGTACATTAAGAAATGTCCTCTCAGGCGTATAGCAACACCAGATGAAATTGCATCGGTAATAAGCTTTTTGCTTTCGGAAAAGGCTTCGTATATTACAGGACAGATGATTGCCGTAGATGGTGGAGCATCACTAGGAATATAAAACATAGAAGGGGGTAGATGATTATGACCAGAGAAGAAATCATGAACAAACTTACAGAGATTCTTAAAGACAGAGGCTTTGATACAGATGGTATTACAGAGGAGAGCAAACTTGTTGACGATATTGGTCTTGACTCTCTTGATCTTGTGGACCTAACAATGGATATTGAAGAGGCTTTCTCTATCCAGATTCCCGATGAAGATTTACCTAAGCTGGATACTGTTGGTAAGGTTGTTGATTATATCTTAGAAAAGGTAGGTTGATAATCCATGCGTGTTGTGGTTACCGGTATGGGGGCCGTGAGTCCACTTGGTATTGGTGTGGATAAATTCCGTGAAGGAATTTTCAGTGGAAAGAATGGTGTAGATACCATTCCGGAGCTTGTGGAATGGGGTATGCCTGTAACTTTTGGTGGTAAAGTATGGGATTATAAAGATGAAGATTTTTTTGAAAAGAAAGAGGCACGGCGTCTTGATAAATTTTCTAAATTTGCTATTGTTGCCGCTGAAGAAGCTTGGAAAGACGCAGATATCAAAGACTATGACCCTTACAGGGTAGCCACTATCGTAGCTACGGGAATGGGAGGATTAGAGACACTTGAAAAGAACAAGGAAGTTCTATTGAAAAAAGGTCCCCGTTATGTATCTGCATTAACCATTCCAATGCTTATACCTAATATGGCTGGTGCCAATATAGCATTGAGACTTGGTTTAAAGGGGCAGTCATTTACACCGGTGACAGCATGTGCCTCTTCTCTTGATGCTATAGGTATTGCCTACAGACTGTTAAAGTCAGGTACTGCTGACATGGCTGTTGTAGGAGGAACGGAGGCCAGTATCACTCCACTGGGTATATCTAGTTTTGCTTCTGCGAGGGCTTTGTCTCGTAGAAATAATGATCCCAAACATGCATCCAGACCTTTTGACAAAGACCATGATGGTTTTGTTATGGCAGAGGGTGCAGCTGTGCTTGTAATAGAGGCATTAGAGCATGCTATGAAACGAGGCGCTAAGATATATGCCGAGATTGTAGGTTATGGTGCTACATCTGATGCATATCATATCACGGCACCTAACCCTGAAGCCGATACACAGGCTAAAGCTATAGAGATTGCCATAAAGGAAGCCGGTATAGGGCCTGAAGATATAGATTATGTCAATGCACACGGCACATCTACACCTGCCAACGATACAACAGAGACAAAGGTGCTAAAGAAGGCTTTGGGTGAGCATGCCTATAAGGTGCATATATCCTCTACCAAGTCTATGACAGGACACCTTCTTGGTGGTGCCGGTGCCATAGAATCTATTGCAACTATACTGGCAATCAATGAGAGTATAGTACCACCTACTATCAATTTTGAGGAACCAGACCCTGAATGCGACCTTAACTATACACCTAATGAAGCCGTGAAAAAAGATATTAGATATGCACTAAAGGAGTCGTTTGGATTTGGTGGGCACAATAGTGCTGTTATCTTTAAGAGGTGGGAAGAGTGAAGGAAAAAGACCTTATCAAACGGGCAAAAAAAGGAGATGTAGAGGCATTTGAAAAGTTGTTTACCCGTTTTGAAAGGGATATATACACCCTTGCATATCGCTTTGTAGGAAACAAAGAAGATGCAGAAGATGTACTTCAGAATGTGGCCCTCAAGATGTGGGAGCATTTAAAGAATTTTAAAGGTAAATCGTCCCTGTGGACATGGATTTATCGCATTACCGTTAATGAGTCTATGC
>JAMORD010000080.1 GCA_027063755.1 bacterium
ACATGATACTACTCCGATTCCAGATTATGTCTTATCGCCTCCTCCTGATATAGAGCTTCCAATGTTTAGACGGGCATTAGAGAAGACTTATGAGATGGTGAGGTTGTTTATTACCGATGGCAAAGATAGGGCAATGCAATACTATAACACAAGAGACACAGAAGGTATTTAAAAGTATTCCCCACTTGTGGTGGCAACTTGGTAGGGAAGGACTCCTAAAAAAGGGAACACTGTTATTTGTTCCCTCTTATATAGAATCTGCTATTTTGAAACTCGCACCGTATTTTGATATTCCTCCTATAGGACCTGTGGATATGGGTACATTTCCTATAGGGCTTGTCTCTCCGAGAAGTGTTAGAAAGAAGAAAATAGCCTATTCTACGGGCATTTCTACACTTCATGTTGGCGATGAACTGATGCCAGATGAGCTTGTAGAAATTCTGAAAAATGCCGGTTATGAAAAAGTTTCCTATGTGAGGGGAAAGGGAGAGTATTCGCGCAGGGGAGAAGTTGTTGATTTTTACTTTGGACAGCCTGTGAGGGTGCTGTTTGACGAAGATATTGTTGAGAGTTTGCGTATCTTTTCCCCCGATGACCAGATACCTATAGCATCTATACCGTCTGTATCTTTACCTATAGCCATAGAGGAAATACCGTTGACAGACGATAACTTAGAATTTGCCGGTTATAAAAGGCGTATTTGGGTAGCTCCTCGTATATGGAACTATGAAGTAGGTTCCATGCCCTTTTCATACGATGAACAGTATATGGAGACAATAGAACCTTCTTCATATGACTTTAAAAAGTCATCTACTATCAAAGTTATTACAGCCTTTGTTGAGAGAACGGTGAAGTATTTAGAAGAGCTAGGCTTTTCTGTAAAGAAGGCCGATAAACTCTCGTTTTCTGATGATATAGAAGTGGTGCCAGGCTTTTTTGAAGATGGTTATCAGTCGCATGACATATCATTGCTAACAGACTATGATCTGTGGCCCGAGATTGTTGGAGTTAGACGAAGAAATGTTAGTGGTTCTATAGAGGTTGGCAGCTATGTTATTCATCGTCTGTATGGTGGTATTGGCATTGTAGAGGCTATAGAAGAGAAACCGACCCCCCATATTGTTATCAAGTACAAGGGTGATGTGCGTATCCGTACTCCGATAACAATGCTTAGCATGCTTTATCCTTATTCCAATGCCAGCGGTGTTATTGAAATTACCGAGGTAGAAAGACGGGGGTGGAAGCGCAAGATAAAGAAGCTGGAGGAGATTATACAACAGGCCGTAGAGCGGTTTATAGAGCTTGAAAAGACACGCAGGCACATAGAGGCCCCGGTAATGAAAGGTGATCCAGAAATAGAAGAGATAGTAGAAAAAGGATTCCCTTATACGCTTACCAGAGACCAGAAAAAGGCTATAGAAGATGTATATGCTGATCTTATATCGGGCAAACCTATGGACCGTATCATCTGTGGTGATACAGGGTTTGGTAAGACAGAGGTTGCCATAAGGGCTGCGGCAAGGGTTGTGTCCTCTGGTTATAAAGTTATTGTTGCTGCACCTACAGGAGTGCTTGCTCATCAGCTATATGGCGATTTTGTTAAGCGATTTGAGCCCGCAGGTGTCAATGTTGGTTTTTACGCAAAGGGGAAAGGGCGAGTTAATCTTCAGAAGTTTATAGAGGGGAAAATAGATATCCTTGTTGGTACACATTCTGTCTTTACCGATAAAATAACAGCAGAAAGGTTAGGACTTGTTATTGTTGACGATGAACATTTGTTTGGTGTGGAAAAGAAAGAATTTTATAGATTGAGGTATCCTCATGTGCATCATTTGTTTATGTCGGCAACACCAATTCCCCGTACGCTATTTCATGGCATGTCAGGCCTTAAGAGCATATCTCTTATAGAGACCCCTCCTAAAGGTAGACAACCTGTTGATGTTGTTGTCGCTCGGCGCAGTGGAGATGAAAAGGTTCTTGAAGTTATCCGAGATGAGCTGTCTGCTGGAGAGAAGGTTATCTTTGTGCATAACCGCATAAAAGATCTTGCTAAATACGCAGGCCTTATTGCCAGTGCCATACCGGGTATACGAGTAGAGGTGTTGCATGGTCGTATGCCCGATAGGGAAATTGAAAAGGTACTTAGCGATGTGTTTGAAGGCAGAGTTGATGTACTTGTAGCTACATCTATTGTTGGTGTAGGACTTAATCTTCTTGACTTCAATGTTCTTGTTGTCAATGATATTAAGTATTTGGGGCTTGCCTCACTGTATCAGATAAAAGGTCGTGTTGGCCGAAGTGGTGAGGGAAGAGGCAGAGTTTATTTCTTTTATACAGAAACACCCCGTACAAAAAATCCTCGTTTCTTAGAGACCCTTGCTGAGTTTGGCACATTGGGATACGGGTTTGTCGTTTCCAATCTTGATATGGAGCTAAGAGGTATTGGTGATGTGTTTGGCATTCGCCAAAGTGGTTTCTTTGATACAGACACATTTGGGTTTGAGCTTATAAAATCACTTGTGGCCGATGTGCTTGATCGTATTACCAAAGGTGATACAGGTAATATAACCATTCGGTGGAACTATGTTCCCTTTGCTTTTCTTACTGGTGATGATAGGGTAATGGCTATGAATGTTCTTATTAAAGCCGATTGGGATCTATGGGAAAAGTTTAAGGTATTTGTGGAATCTACATACAATGTAGAACTTGAGGAGCAGTGGGATGACTATTTTGCCCTGGTAGATATTTTGAAAAACTCCTATACAGGACGTATTATTCTGGAGGTTTCTGAAGATAAGGTCTCCATTACATCTGCACAGAGAAAGATAGAGGTCAGTGGCCGTATTCCCGAGGTATTTGGGGTTATAATATCTAATAATCTTTAGTATGTGGGGTGATTACTGTGCAAATGAAGACGCCTAAGGGTATGCGTGATATTCTTCCTCCTGATGGGGAACTGTGGAGAAAAACAGAAAACATCCTTGCACTTATAGCAAGACTCTATGGATACAGAGAAATCCGCACACCTATACTAGAATATTCCTTTTTATTTAGAAAAGGTCTGGGCGATAGCAGTGATGTTGTTGAGAAGGAGATGTATGAATTTGAGGATAAAGATGGTTCATATCTAACCCTTAGACCAGAAGGCACAGCCCCAGTTGTCCGTTCTTATATAGAACATGGTATGAAAAGTTTTCCCTGGGTTAGGGTGTTTTATATTGGCCCTATGTTTAGAAGGGAAAAGCCTCAGAAGGGGAGGTATCGTCAGTTTCACCAGTTTGGTATAGAGTTGTTTGGCGTCAGTGGTCCTCATGGTGATGCCGAGGCAATGGTTATGCTGTATCGTGTAATGAAAATGTTTGGGGTTAGCGGTTATATGTCTTACAACAATATAGGTTGTCCGGTGTGTAGGCCTAAATATATAGAGGCTCTTCGCAAAGAGATAGAAAGATATTGGGATGACATACCCGAGCAGTATCATGAAAAAATTAATCGTAATCCCATGAGGTTTTTTGATATCAAAGATGAAAAAGTTGCCGTTTTATTTGATAAGATGCCGACTATAGAAGAATTTCTCTGTGATGAGTGCCAAACTCACAAACAGGGTTTGGAAACGCTTCTTGCCAAATTGGGAATGCCATATGAGAAGAATATCAGACTTGTTAGGGGATTTGATTACTATACAAGGACAGTATTTGAATATATCGGGGAAGGACTTGGTGCTAAGTCTGCTGTTGCCGGTGGGGGACGATATGACTATCTTATGGAGAGTTATGGTGGTCCATCGGTGCCTGGTGTGGGATTTGGTCTTGGTATAGAGAGGCTTCTTATGGTTGCCAAGATGCCCGAGAGGATTGTATATGAGCCCTATGCCGAGGTTATGGTTGTATATACGAAGAAAGATTTTATGGATAACGCTTTTATATTAGCTGAATCATTGAGAGACAGATTTATTGCTGCAGAGGTTGATTTGAGAGGTACATCCCTCAAGTCTCAAATGAAGGCAGCGTCTAAACGTGGTTATAAATATGTACTTATCCTTGGTGATGATGAGGTTGAAAAAGGAATGGTAACGCTAAGGGATATGAATACCGGTCAGCAGGAAATGTATAAACAGATGGAGATAGCAGACATTATTCTTGAAAGGGGGAGCTCATAATGCTTAAGGATACATATGCTGGAACACTTCGCAAAGATGATGCGGGTAAAGAAGTTAAATTGGCAGGATGGGTTCACACAATACGCGATTTAGGTAGTCTAACATTTGTCATGCTCCGTGATCGTTCTGGAGAGGTGCAAATAGTCTTTGATAGGAATAAACAAGGTGAGCTAATAGATACGCTTAATGAGATGACCAAAGAGAGCGTAATATATGTTAGGGGTATCGTTAAGCTTCGTGATGAGGCTAATATAAATCCTAATCTTCCTACTGGCGAGGTGGAAGTTGAACCTATAGAAGTAAAGATTCTTGCCAAATCTGATGTTCCGCCGTTTCCACTAACAGCTCCTGAAGATAAACTTTCCGAAATGCAAAGACTCCAGTATCGCTATGTAGACTTAAGGAGACCTCCAATGAGGGAGATGCTTCGTAAGAGACATGAGGCTACAATGTTTATTAGAAATTATTTGTCCAATAACGGGTTCTGGGAAATAGAGACACCATACCTTACGAAGTACACTCCCGGTGGTGCGAGAAATTTTATGGTGCCTTCACATAATCCTATTGGCACATTTTATGCCCTTGCCGAGTCTCCTCAGATTTTTAAACAGCTTCTTATGATTGGTGGTGTAGAAAAATACTTCCAAATTGCCAGATGTTTTAGAGATGAGGAACTCAGAGCCGATAGACAACCTGAATTTACACAGATTGATATAGAGATGTCTTTTGTTGATGAGGATGATATACGTCACCTCATTGAGCCTATGCTCGCTGGACTTTTGGAAAAATTGACGGGATACAAGGTTGAAACACCTTTTAGGATTATGACATATGAAGAAGCTATGCGTGATTATGGCAGTGATAAACCTGATCTCAGAAATCCCCTGAAGCTTGTATATCTCAACGATGTATTTAAGAATACCGCTGTTAAATTTATTGCATCTGCATTGCAGAAAGGCGATAATGTTGTTGGTATTATTGTTCCTGCTGTTTATTCTAAGAGTTTTCTCAAGAATTTAGAGAAAGAGCTCAAGGCAGAGGGAGCAGGTGGTCTTCTGTGGTTTATGCATAAGGATGATGAGATTGTTAGCACGATATCTAAATTCCTCACTAATGAGGAGAAACAGAAGCTATTGGAGGTGATTCCCGAGGGGCATACATATCTTGGAGTTGTTGGTGAGTATCCCAAAGCCAATGAGATTGTGGGACGTCTTCGCAACCGCATGGCTGGAGAACTGGGGCTTATAAAAGATGGATATGAGTTTTTATGGGTTGTTGAGTTTCCACTATTTGAGATTAATGATGATGGTTCTATTAAAGCGGCACACCACCCATTTACTATGCCTAAAGAGGAGGATATTCCACTACTAGATACCGATCCGCTGAGGGTTAGAGCTAAGGCCTATGATATTGTACTCAATGGTTATGAAATCGGTGGCGGTAGTATCAGAATACACGATAGAGCTCTCCAGAAGAAGATATTTGAGATACTTCAGTTTAGCGATATAGATGGTAGATTCCAATTCTTCTTAAAGGCCTTTAATTATGGTGCACCACCCCACGGTGGTATTGCCCTTGGACTTGATAGAATACTTATGGTTATGCTCAATAAATCGTCTATTAGGGAGGTTATAGCGTTTCCTAAGGCTAAGGGAGGTGCATGCCCATTGACAGGTGCTCCAGCACCTTTGTACGATGACCAGTATGAGGATTTTATGGAAATTGCGAAGGCAGCGGTAGAAGTGTTTAGAAATTATAAAATTAGTAAAGAGAAAGGGAGTGATGAGGTATGAGTGGTTGGACATTGTTTTTCGCTGTGGGATTGCCTATATGGCTTTTATTTGTAATCGGATTTGTAGTAGCTATTGGCCTTATGAAGAATGCGAGTAAATTAAACGATATAATGAATCGCTTGGATCGTATTTTGGAGGATATTGAACATGAAGAACCTAAAATTGCGAGTAATATCACAAAGACAACCGATGAAGTGTCAGAGTTGGTTAGATCATTAAAGGATACGATTGATGTGTTGACGATGGTTATTGTAGCTGGTAAAACCAATTTTAGAACCATTTTGGGACTAGCTATGCCACTTATAAAAAAGGGGTTTGATAAGTCCAATATAGACATTGTAAAGGATTATTTGGGCAAAAAGAGGAAAGGAGGAAAGGTTGGTGAGTAAACAAGGGAAAATATATGTAACATTAGCTATGACGGGTTTGATTTTTTTAGCTGGTATAGCAATAGGCATCACTCTGGTAAAAAAAAAGGAGGAGAAAAAAAATTGGTCTTCCAAGGGAGTAGTGATCAGATTTGATCGTTAGGAGGGTGATGCCTATGGGCACAGGACTGGTCAGGAGGCCCGCCGATATAGAGGAAGCTATTAGGGATATTGTAGCATCCGATGTTGGGGATATGCTTAGTCTTGAAGAGCTTTATAGTATTGTATCTGTTATGCATAAGATAGAAGAACTGATGATGGGGGGGCTACTGAAGGAGATAGAGATGGAGCTTGCCCGTAGAGAGAACGAGATTGTACTTATGGCAGAGGGTAGGATGAATACTAAGAGTAGACGCTATGAAAGGATGGTTATAAGACAGGTATTTATTTCTGGAGTTAATGTAGAGACCGATGACACAGGTAAGTTTTCTATGACCATAACCATCAGAAAGGGTGTTTCCCGTGTATAGCGTCTGGAATGAAGTCAATGAACTGGCAAAACAAATGTATGAAGCTCTTCAGAGTAATGATGTTAATAAGGCGGAGGAAATAAAAACAGAGATCTCAGAGAAACTTATGCCAGAAATAGAGAAGATGGCAAGAAGGTATTCTCGCTCTCGTCGTAATGAGCATGAAGATCTTGTAAGCGAAGGATTTATGGGACTTTTGCATGCTTTTGACAGGTACAATCCTGAGAAAGGTAGATTTTCTGATTTTGCCCGTTCTACCATAGACGGTTACATGAAAAAATATCTTGAGCGGGGTATACAGCTCATTGGTGTGCCTGCTACTATGTCTAAGGAGGATCGTGCCATAAAGAAGAAGATAGATAAACTTCGGAGAAAATTGGGGAGAGAACCAACCCTTGGAGAAATGAAAGAAGCTGGTATTCATGTGGAAGATATCATTAAGCAAATGTGGATATCAATGGCGGGTTCCCCTGCGTCTATGGATATTCCTATAGCGGGTGAAGATGATGAGATGTCTCTTTATGACATTATTAGTGACTATGATGAAGAGAAGGAAAATCTGAGAAGAGATTTGCAGTGGATAGAAAAAAACATGTTAACTACTACTGAGAGGAAAATCTGGAATTTGTATAAAGAAGGATATTCTCAGTCTGAAATTGCTGCTAAACTTGGTATTTCTCAGCCACAGGTATCAAGGGTTATAAGACGTGTAACCGATAAATTTAAAAGGCTTATGAAGGTGGAAAGTAAATGAGCGACGAAAAGAATAGTGTAGAAAATAAAAAAGACTATGCTAATACGCTGTTTGCTGTTGGAGTTAAATTGGAGGTTGTGTTTTTTGCACTTGTCTTGGCGTTTTACCTTTTGTGGCAACTTGGTGAAAAGCTTTCTTTTTTGGTTTCATGGTTGGCATGGGGCATATTCTTTTATTATCTTGCTTTACAAGTTGCTAAATTACTTTTATATATTGTTCGTTCTATAAAAGAATCTAAGTGGCGATTCGGTTATACTATAGGTATTGAAGAAATACCAGCATGGGCAATGTCATTAGCCTATGTTATTGTATTTGTTATATTCTTAGGGGTTACTATGACACTTATCTTTCAAGTAGTAAGTTCAATTTCGTCTGCTATTGATTTTTCTTCCAAATTTTTGAAAGATACGAGTCTTATAGAAAAAGAATTAGAAACATTGTTGTATCATGTCGGGCTTACACAGGAACAGGCTGTAAATATTGCTCAGAATATCATAAATAATGTATTTTCACACACGGATTTCTTATCGGTTATTTCGGAAAAGATGGTAGGTTTTGTTTCATC
>JAMORD010000081.1 GCA_027063755.1 bacterium
AAGCAAGGCCGACATCTGGGCACGGGTAAGATAACTGTCACCTTTTACTGTGCCATCGGGAAAACCACTTAGCAGATGATACCACTGCATACCGGCAAGATAGCTACCCCACACATACTTTCTCACATCGCTGAATGTGTGCGAAAAGCTCATAGCCGGCACATGCATTACAGAAGCAATTCCCCTTATTAGATCCTCTCGGGTAATACTGTCTTCCATACCCACAAACACAGACTTGGGAAGTATATGCTTTTCATACATATAAAAGACATCGTCTTGTGCCCAATAGGGCACATCGGTAATAACAGGCTCTTCCCGAGGTTTTATGGTATATACAGGCACAGCCACAGGTGGTATTTTCTCAATATACTGCTGTCCGTGGCTACCTATGGTAAAAGACACACCATCAAGAAGCACATACACGGCCTTGATAGGGTTCTTTACCCTAATACGCTTTATAAAGAGGATATCTTCACCACCAGACAGCCTTACCGTTGTGCCTGTAAATGTCTCACTATCTATAGAGCCATCTTCATAAAACACTGTAAGCACGGGGTTAGGTGAAAAGTCTAAATCTATATAAGCCTTGTCTCCCAGTGGCACACGGGAGATAAGAGACACGGTCACAGAGAGCGTCTGTCCGATGTTAAAGTAATATCCGTTTGTGTCTACCCTAATGGCAAACAGAGAAGGTATCTCTTCTGTTATGACACCTTTTTCTACTACATATAGCCGAGGCTGGCACACAAGAAAGTCTACATAGATATAATAAGGGCCATTTGCATCGGGGAGAGAGAATGTATCTACAAGGACCCTACCACTGGGGGGAACATCTATATATGTGATAGCCTGCATAAAGTCCTTTCCATCACCGTAGTGATAGTAAAAACCTTTACCAAACACAAAGTAGTCTATATGTTGAGATGTCTGATACACATGTCTAATAGTCTCAGACGAAGGGTTAACAAGGTAAAAATACAGGGTTGAACCTTGTAGAGAGACACTGCAATATCCACGAGATAGATATGACTGAGCCCGAATAGGCACCAGAGGTATAACCATAACCACCATGAGTATAAAAACGACGAGCACAGCAACAACTCTTTTCATGTCCCACACTCCCTTCTATTTCAGATATCGGAATATTCTCCGATATATACAGTGCGGGGCATAAACCAAACTAAACTTTCATGTCTAAGTTGGAGAGGATTCTGATAAAATATTTACACAGGTAGGGGTAGTTTTCATAAGAATCATCATCAACCGGTATTTAATAATTGGGTGTTTACACTCCAACATGTGGCGGAGCTGGGAGGGTAAAACCCTAAAAGGCGGAGGTGATTGGTATGGGTAGGATGTCAATGAAGTTAGGTCTCACCATCATGCTTATTATCTTATTCTTCATCTTTGGCTATGGAGCGTATTACACAGTAGGCATGATTCATTCGTTAGAAGGTATTACTCCAGAGGCAGCGGCACGCGTTTCTCGCTTTATATGGATATCATCATTCAGTGTGTGGGGTATATTAACAATATTCACTATTATCACATATCATCTCATTGTAAGCCCACTGAAAATGTTTCTTGAATATGCCAAGGCTCTTAAAGAAGGAAGAAAACTTCCGGAAGATAAACGTATCATGACATTCCCAGAAATAACACAGCTCAAAGAAGAAATTGCAGAATATAGAAAAACCCTCGTTGACAATTTAAGCCAACTCTCCAGCGACAATAAACATCTTGTAGAAAACATGGAAAATATTATGCAAACCATAGAGGAGATTACCAAGAGTATCACCATATCAGAAGACCACCTTGAGGAGGCCACAGAAAACCTTGAAGAGATCACAGCTGAGATAGAAAATGTCACGGCATCTACAGAGGAAATCAATGCCAGTGTTCAGGTTATAGACAGAAACACCAAGGAATCTGTAGAATACAGTCGCCAGGCTATGGAAAATGTAAATAAAGCCGGCGTGGTAGTAGCCCAATCTATTGAAAAGCTCAAAGAGATAGGAACAGTATCCGATGAAATCACAGAGCTGGTTCATGCATTTGAAAGGGCTACTGGTGAGATAGAGCAGTTTGTCAACACCATACAGGGTATTGCCGATAAAACCAACCTCCTTGCCCTCAACGCAGCCATTGAGGCAGCTCGTGCCGGTGAGGCGGGAAAGGGATTTGCCGTCGTAGCTTCTGAAATACGCACACTTGCAGAACAGTCTAAAGAGGCATCAGAGCAGATATATGAAACCTTCCGTAGACTGGAAGGCCATGTACGTTCTGCAGAGAAGAAAGCTGCAGATATTGCTACTAAGATTGAAGAGGGCTCAGCCCTTGCCGATGAAGCAGGGGAAAAATTGCATGTCGTCACATCGTCTGTCAATGACATCGTTTCCAAGTTAGAGGAAATAGCACACAGCATCTCCTCTATATCTGCATCTACAGAATCTGTCTCTAACGCTATGGTTGAGATAGCCCACAGAGTTGAGTCTATCAATGGAATTATTGAAAACAACATTGCAGAGATAGAGACCCAGACGGCATCGCTCCACACCATAGAAGGCATGGTGAGAAACACATTTGAAATAGCCAAGGATATCAACGAAAAGCTGGATCAGATGGGACTTCAATACGAAGTCAAATAGGTAAAGATTTATACATTTTCCCTCAGGCCTCCCCACATGGGGAGGCCTTTTTGATGTTATACACAACACTCGACCTCTCTGTATTCACATACTATATGTCGGAAATATTTCCAGACTTAAGTTATGCACGAAAAAGTTTTCTCCATATTTCTTCCACTCTCCAAGCAGTAAGAGAATTTCAATCCATATGAGCCATCAGATTCAACAATTGATATTTTATATAACAAATACACAATATACTTCAAATATTTAATTCACTTTGAAGTGTCTTATGTGTGTCAGAAACATGCGCCAACACCAAGACATTTTTTTAGAGCACATATTATCCATGTATATTAGCCACTAAAGTGCGAAAATATTCCACTACACCACACAAATCGTCCCTCTTCCCCCAAACTATAGTATCCCTCATAATCACGGCATACAAATTCCCATGGTTATCATTTGCACTCTGATAGAAACATAACAAGGTCTTCTGGGGCTTTCATCTGATCTGTCCTGATAAAATCACCAAGATGCAAAACGGCATACTGCCCACCAGCATATTTTATATATTCCTGCGGCACTTGTATACACAAGAGGGCATCATCGGGGCCTTCTTTTTTGTATATGGTAGAGTCAGACATTATGACATCAGACAGTGGCTTACCATTCAGCCATGTATTTTTCTTAACATACTCATCAAGGGCAGATACGATTTCTGTCTTGTCTTCTGGCATCTTGCCATATTTATTGTGATACACAGATACGGCAAACCCTACACTCATGAGACTATATCGTGCATTTTCCACTTTCTTCTTCATCTGGGAGGCAACCGTAAGACTCTTGAAGTCTCTCATATATTTATATATCTCCTTTTTCAAGTCCACCGGTTTATCCATATTCATATCAAGGGTCAATTCATCTGTACCATATACCTTGACAGTGATTTTATGGGGCACGGCCTCTTTAAATTCATCGTTTACCATATCATCATCTATCTTCGCAAATCCTATGAGATGAATATCTTCTCTGTCTATAAGATCGGCGTATGTCTGTGCCTTATCCTCATATGTATCTGTGAAAAACTCCCTTAGCACAGATTCTGTTGGTTGCTTACTAATAAAGCCATATATTATGCCGTCTTTGTATGGTGATACAGTTCCATCAATTTTATATATGGTAATGCCATCGTCCCACTCCACGGAACTAACACTGGGAGTTTGTTCTTCTATTTTTCCTATAAGGTCAAACAGCTCACTTGGAGTAATTCCTCCAACGGTAACTATGGACAAGGCATCATCTGTGTAATCAGACATTACAACAGATATCTGCATGCCGTGGGGTATATCTACAGGTTTGATAAATCCACTGGCAATCTTCTGGATAGCCTTATAACCGGCATCAAGTAGTGCTCCATCTACTGCACCAAACATGGCAGCCTCATCTTTAGCCACTGGTGCATACTTGGGAAGCAGATCTTTTCTTAAACCACCCTCTACCGGTTTATCAAATCTAAACTTTCCCATTAACTTTGTACTGCCACCGGTAAATGCAAGTACACCATAGGTATCTTCACTAAATACAGCAACTCTATAGTCGCCTTTCAAAGACAGCATGCTATCAAGTACTTTGTCAAGGTACCTGCCTGGCTCACTGCGCTTTTTTAAAGCACCATTACCTGTTAACACCTTCATATCCCCTATAGTGTAAACAAATAACTTAGTATCCATAAAATCAACAGCAACCTTATCTCCATCGGTAGAAACGGACATCTTTACATCAAACCACTTATTCATAAAAGTAGATAACTTATCTGCAAACTCTCTATCAGATATCTCAGATGGAGTATCTACAACAATAAGTACATCTTTCCACAGAGACTTGGGGTTCATAACCGCTGTCATAGGATTATAAGATGGTATATACACAAGAAGACCTTGAGCAATTGAAGACATGTCTGTAGATATCTCCTTTAGGTCTTCATCGTCGTAAGCGGTAATATTGGTCCACTCAAAGAGCAGCCCCATAGTGCCATCAGCACCGTAGTATCGCACCACATCGGCCATTGTCGTGCGATTGGCACCACACCCCACAAATACCATAGATGTAAAGATTATAGATAGCACAACAAGTGTCGTTATAACCTTCCTCATCTTTATCCCCCCTGTTTTTAAAAAGCCTTTATGTATATTTATTATAACATGAGAGACTACAATAGATAAGAAAGAACATATTGGAGGTGATAATATGGAATACATCAAACTCACGGCACCAGAGATATACAAACTACCTAAAGATACATTGTTTACAGTCGTAGTGTCACCTGTAGAGGTGCACGGTCCTCATCTACCTGTGGGTACCGATATACTTATAGCCCGATACCTGCAAAGGCAGTTTCACAAGATATGGCACGACACACCGGCGGTAAAGCTGCCTGAGCTTCCCATAGGTTCAGACCCACAACCTGTGAAGGGGAGTTTTTCTGCCCCATCGTCTGCCCTGAAAAAGGTGCTTATCTCTTGGGCTCTGTCTCTACAGTCTATGGGCTTTAGATACATGCTTGTGTTTGACAATCACGGAGGACCAAGACACCAGATAGCCATATACAGGGCTTCACGATATATGCTAAAGCGTGATTTTTACATCATAGCCCCGTTTCTGCATATCATGCACGAGATGCTCATAGTGGCCCCTGAGATAGAGAAATATGTGGGCACCAAGGGCATGGTAGGCGATGCCACAGACCTACACGGTGGCACCAATGAAACCTCTCTCATGCTCCAGGCATACCCCAGACTTGTTAAACACCCACTGCCTCCTCACCATAAGCCATCTGCCGGCATGCTCGGTAAGGTGATGAAGAAGACCATGGGAACATATGGTGAACTACTGGATACGCTTATAGGTTGGATACGGGAAAAGGAAAATCCGGGATATGTAGGTAACCCTCAACTTGCCTCAGAAGAACGGGGAAAAGCCATGTTGGCATATCACCTAAGAAGGTATATAGAGCTGACAAAGATGGCATACGCCGGCACATATACACCCCACCCACCGCTAACACCACTGCTGAGGGGACTGTTTAGCCTTGTGCCTGAAGACAGGATATATAAAAAGGAGATAGCCCCCTAAGATAAGGGGGCTATCTTACACTTGAAGAGACAGCTATAGTCCCCACAAAGAGTTATGTATCTGTGGTGTTTCTCTGAGCATGTCTTTTCTTGGTCTATCTACCAAAAACATACTGTATTTACACAATCCTTTTTCCCAAAACCTGCGATAGCACGTCTAACAAAGACACTTCCCCTGCATCTATTCAATCAACACACACCGACTGCTTTTAACCCTTTACATCTTCATAGTCAAACACCACACCTATAGACTCTGGAACTTTCATGGAAAAGGGCACCATTATATATGTGTCTCCTTTGAGAGGGTCCCACACTTCATATACAATATGTCCCTTTATATGCAAGGCAGGGAGATATGCCTTCACAACCCTATACATACCGGGAACGGTCTTATCAATGTTCACCTTCACGCCACAGGTAGCTATTTCTTCATCTCTCAGCACAAGAGATACATCTTTATCCGCATACACGCTGACATCCCTAAGTAGCCTATCCACAGGTACAGGCATATCACCATCAACTTTCAGCTCTCCTTTGACATAAGGAACTTTATTTACAGTAAGAGAACAAGACAGAGCCTCCACCATCTCACATTTTTTCTGTGCTATCAGAAACCCCTTAGAGTCTCTTTCTATACTCTCTACCTCTGCCCTGATATACCGGCTACCCACAAGCCCCACATGCGGTGTATATGTAGGAAACTCAGAAATACTATAAACAACAGGAGTAGACATACTTGTGGCAAAAGCAAAAAGCACGACCAACAAAAGCACCACCCCCCACATAAACCGCTTCACCGTTATCACCTCCCTATTTTCTTAAGCACCAATACACTGATGCGTGCCTCATCTTTATAAAGCCACAAGGCATTGTCATCTACCTTTATACCGGGAATGTAAAACTGAGCTACTGCCGACTTATCTCCAGAAGGCATCTGTCTTAGACCGGCCGACTGTAAATCGGATATAATCTTATCTTTGACCTTATCTATAGGCACCTTGGCTGGGAATGTTATCTCAAAGTAAGGAAAAGTGCCTTCCATACTACCCATTATCACCTTCCACTTGCTGACATCGTAGTATTTATCAAGAACATCAACGGTCTTCTTGATACCTGTCATTATCGGTGCCGGCAGAACATCCTCAAGCGTGTAGGTGCCTTCTATCACTTTATCGCCAATGATAAATGATGTGGATGTCACTTCAGCACCACCATTTAGCCAGCCTGTAGCCTCTTTGGGTAGGTCTATAAATACACCCTGTCCCAGATACAGCTTGTGTAAGGGAGATGGCATATTTTTCTCCTTGAGGGTAACCTCACTTACCTTGTCTGTTAGCACCTTCACCTTGTCGCCACTTGATGAAACGATTATGCCCTGAGGCACATCATATGCCTTGATACCACCTCTTGTAAATACCAGTAGCCCTTTACCTGTAGACACATATATAGACTTCCTGTCTTTAGATAAATATGTATAGGAAGCACTCCCTACCTCATAAGGTCCCATAAAACCACCATCTTCTCTTACAATGTAGAGTCCCACCTCGTTTTCTAAGACATAGAAACCCTTTCCGGGCACGATCCACTGATAGTCTCCCGGAGGCAGTAGATATATATCTCTTATTACCACAGCACCCATCATAGAGGGAGCAACCTGCCCTATATTGATCGTCTCACCAGTATCAAGAACATAGACAGGATCTGTCTCAGAGGGGGTAGCCCATATGCCAAAGAGGGGCACCTTATCAGTTTTCTTCACACCATCTTTACACACCTTGTAGTAGACATATCTTTCTGTTTGTGCATATGTAGAAACACCAAGACATCCATGCACGGGCACGGTATACTCTACATTTTTTATAGTCTTTACATGCCACACAGCACCCTCACCATATGCCACAACAAGTGTTTTATCTTTCAGTGCTCCCACAGCCTGAGAGGCAGAGACAAGAATGTAGTTTTTCGGAACTGTTGCCGACACTGTCACCTTACCATCAAGTGTTTGAAAGCCTTTTTCGGTAAAGATACCGGGCAGTGTGCCATCTACTATGGCATATGTAATATGCTTATAGGTATCATCATACGATACACCAGCAGTGCCACATGAAGCCAATACGAGCGTAATAATAAGGAGCAATGACATTGTTTTTAACATTCTCATATCTATCACCTCTAAAATAATTTATTTTTCTTAATAAATTATATCAAAATAATATTGAAATATAGTGTGGATTTTCATTCC
>JAMORD010000082.1 GCA_027063755.1 bacterium
CTCTTAAAACATGGACAGATGCACCATATACGATAACCCTTGATGCATCCAATGCCAGTGAGAGAGATTTTAAACTTATAGCCATTGCATATGACACAGCAGGACAGAAGTCCCAGGCTGAGGTTACTATTACCGTCAGACATGGTTCAGAGCCACCGGCAGATACGACAGCCCCGTCTGTATCTATTACATCTCCAAAGAATGGGGATACAGTATCCGGTAATATTACTGTGGAAGTTTCAGCTTCTGATGACCAATCTGGTATCTCTAAAGTAGAACTGTATGTTGATGGTAGTAAGGTAGCCGAAGACACATCTGCACCGTATACATTCTCATTGGATACTACATCTATTAGCGATGGTACACATAAACTTGTTGCCAAGGCTTATGATGGTGCCGGCAATGTTGGTACCTCTGCAGAGGTAACTATTACTGTTAAGAATACTTCTGATGAACCACCAGCAGGAGATACGGCGGATGCAAGTAGGGGATACTTTGGAAAGTTCTCTTACTCTGGTGATACCAAATATTATTACCTTAATATTACAACGCAGACCCAGATAACAATTAAGGCTTATATGGAGAGCACTTTGGATATGGATATTTATCTTATGAGTAGTTCAGGTAGTGTTCTTGCCAAGTCTGAAAATGGTAAGGGAGAGGCCGAGTCTATCACCTATACGCTGTCCCCCGGTGTGTACAAGATTAAAGCCTACAATTATTCAGGATATGGATATTACATCATCTATGTTGATAACAAGATAGACACTTCCAAGCAGGTGTTTAAAGAAATTTCTGGTAGTGTTGCCGATGGTGGTTATAAGACATATACATTAAATCTTGAGGGTATTACAGATGTTTATCTTGATTGGGGAGACAGCAATGTAGATCTTGACCTTTATGTATATGATGCCGCTGGTAATCTTGTTGCCAAGTCAGAATATGGTAAGTACCACTGGGAATCTCTTAACCTCAATCTTAATGCTGGAACATATAAGATAGTGGTAAAATCTTACAGCGGTGGTAGTAACTTCACACTGAATGTTCTTACAGATAAGTAAGTGTCGTAAGGGTTTCTGCCAAACAGGGGGGCACAACTGTGTCCCCCTGTTTTATATAAAAGTATTATTCAGCGGGTTCAAACATATCTTTACCTACCCCACAAACGGGACATACCCAGTTTTCGGGAAGTTCTTCAAATGATGTGCCTGCGGGAATACCGGCGCCAGGATCACCCTCAGATGGGTCATAGATGTAACCACATACTTTGCATACATACTTTTTCATCATAGATACCTCCTTTTATTAACAACCTGTTTCTGGACAGGCTTTTACAGTTTGCTGAGTGGCCTTTTCTATTTCTTTGGCAAGATTTACAATGTCTGCAACAACATTGTCTTTAATCTTACCTTTAAAAGAGATATATGGTAGCTTATTGAGTTTGAGAATACCGAGTATGTCTTCTATCTGCTTTATTGTCATGCCCCCCCATCCGTAAGAGTTTATAATGGCAAGGTTTTTGGCCTTTGGTCTTAAGGCTCTTACAAGGTGGGCAAAGTAGATAATAGATGGATGGGCCGATGCAAGCACGGTGGGTGTGGCGAATACAAGTGTTGCCGCGTCTACAAGTGCCATGGCAAATTCACCGGGATCCGTCTTGGTGAGATTGAAAACTTTGACATTGATATTTCTTCGTAGTAGTTCTCTTTCAAGCACCCTGATGGCCTCGTATGTGCTTCCATGCATAGAAATGTATGCGATAATGACTGTATCTTTGACTGTATCTGATACCCATGTTTCATAGGTTTTTAGTACTTTCTCTACATCGTTGTGTACGGGACCGTGGCTGGGGGCGATCATGTCTACTCCCAACTCTCTCATAAGGTTGATATACTTTCTTATGTGCATGCGGAAGGGCATCATGATCTCAGCGTAGTAGCGTTTAACCTCTATTTCTACCTCGGCCCAATTGTCAGATGAGAATATTTCGCTGGTGGCAAGATGAGCTCCGAAAAGATCGCATGTGAATATGATATTGTCTTCTGGAATATAAGTGGACATCGTTTCTGGCCAATGGACCCATGGTGTATAGAAAAATTGCAAAGTGCGCTTGCCTATGGATATTGTCTCTTTATCTTCTACCGTTATAATTTTCTCCTCTGGAATTTCCAAATGCTCTATCAGTAGCTCTTTACATTTGGGATTTGTTATGACTTTGGCCTCTGGATACATCTCAAGCAGGGTAGGTATGGTTCCAGAATGGTCCTGTTCTGCATGATTAGATACGATATAATCTATCTTTTTTACGCCTGCATCTTTGAGATTGGTTATCAGTATCTCTTTCAGATACGGTTCTACTGTATCTATGAGCACGGTTTTCTCATCTTTAACGAGGTATGCGTTGTAGCTGGTTCCATGTGGTGTGGAAACAAGTTCGTCAAATATACGTCTATCCCAATCTATAGCACCAACCCAGTAAATGCCGGGTTTTATCTCTTTGTATCCCATATATATCGCCTCCTATTGATGGTCTATAGATAGTTTAGCATATTAAACATTTATAGGGTGTAAAAAAGATAAAGGGCAGGGATATCCCCGCCCTTTATTCTAAACATTGATACGAAGTTTATTCTCTAATAATTTGCACATAGACTTTGCGTCTTCTGGGACCATCAAATTCGCAGAAGAATATGCCTTGCCATGTGCCTAAGACGAGTTTGCCGTCTTTGATAATGACATTAACAGAGCTACCGGTGAGCACAGCCTTGATGTGTGCTGCACTGTTTCCTTCCATGTGGGAGTAGATATCATGGTCCCATGGAATGAGAAGTCCTAACATCTTTCTGAGATCTTGCATCACCGATGGATCGGCATGTTCATTAATGGCCACACCTGCTGTAGTATGGGGGACATATACAATGGCAACACCGTTTTCCACGCCGCTGAGTTTTACCTTTTCGGCAACTTCTTCTGTGATCTCTATGCATTCTTCATGTTGCCTGGTTAGTATTTCTATAGGATAGAAAAATGGCATTTTACCTCACCTCGTATTCATATGTTACGGGTATATCTTTTTTAATAGATGCCTGTACACCGCAGTATCTTTCACGGGATAGGTCGATAGATTTTTTTAACTTTGCCTCGTCTACATTGCCCTCTGCTATATATTTAACATGCAGTTTGGTAAATACGCCAGTACTATCGTCAACCTCTCCTGATACTTCCATCCTGTAGCGCCTAAGGTCTTGCTTCATCTTGATGAGAATAGAGATGGAATCCATGCCGGTGCATCCACCAAGAGAGAGGAGGAATATCTCGTATGGTGTCATACCCCACTTGCCGTCTACATCACCTGTGATGACATTATCCCGGAGGAAGTGAATGCTGTAGCCATCACATGTTTGAATAGACAGTATCTTTTCGTCCTCTATCTCAGGTAGTGTATCGGTAATTTCATATCCAATTTCAATATCTTCTTTAAGACTACTAAGAATAGGGGATAGATTTCTGTCTACATGTTTGGCAATAGCGTCTTTGCACTCTTCAGGTGCCACAAAGTAATAGTATATTTTCATAAACCTCTTGGGATGTTCGGAGGCTAGTGTGTAGTCGGTATAAACCTTAAAGGCCTTACCGCAATCTTTCCATATTCTGTAAAGCATCTCTGTGAGTATGCTGACAACTGTCAAGGGTTTAGGTGTCATGCCGGCATCTTTGCCGTTGACTTTAGGTGTAGTATCAAGGACAACAGATTTTCTTCTGGCTGTACCAACAAGCTGAAGCCCCTCAACCTGTGTAATTGTTGCCTTTATCTCCATTTTGCTCCCTCCCTGTTCTTATATATGTTTATTTTAGCATGTATGCTACTGAGTTCCTGTTTCAGACTGTGTTGTTGTCGTAGGCTGGGTAGCGGTGGCTGTTGGCCGAGGTGTGACATTTTCTGCCTGTATATTGCTTGTGAAACTGCCGAGTTTATTGAGATAGCTTTCAATGTAGCCAATAAATGTTTTTTGCCTTATAGATAGTGAAGATCCATCTGTCAGTTTAAAGTTATCTGGTACATGGATATTCTTCAGATTTTGTAAGGCAATTTTTATCTGTTTTACGGCATTGACAACTTTGTCTTTTTGATCGTCGTTAAGATATTTTAGAAGATTGGTGTTTATGTCGTTTATAATAGCCTGTTTCTGTTTGGTATCTTTGATATCTTTGGTCTTTTCATCTACAATCTGCTTCTTGATGTTTTCAATGGTATCTTTGGCGGTTTGATACCTTGCAAGAGCAGAGATAATGTCAATGCGAGGTTGAATATCATCGGTGCTTGTCAGTTTCCTTGAAGCGGATAGTGTTTCTACCAAGTTCTTGTATAAGTTGGGGTACTCGCCGGGATTTTTATATCCACTGTATACAAGGAGGGCATCAAGAGATGATTTCAGCACATTGTCAAAGTTTTTCGGTGTGGTAGATGTCTTCAGGTATTCTGTAAGGAGCATATATCCTTCCTGATATGTCAGCTGGAAGCCATTTAGTCCATATGTAGGATAAAATCTCAGCACAATGCGGGCGGTATTAGCGTGCTTCCATGAAGACTCAAGGTCAGACAATTTATGTTCTTTTTGCCACTTAATGTAGAAAATCTGAGATGTAGATACATGGGCACCGTAGAACCAGTGATCCCACTTAAATATATTTTCCATATACTGAGTAGATTCTCCCAGTTTATCCATGTAGTAGGCGTTAAAGCCTAAGATCATGTAGAGGTTTTCTGGAGACCATGTATCTTTTTCGTGGGAAAGGGCCACTTCTTTAGCAAGTTTGTATGTTTTTTCGGCATCTTTCATCTTACCCTGACTTTTGAGAACATAGGCGGCTGTGCCGTATGCCTTGGCAAGATTGAGGCTGTAGTAAGATTCTTCTGGATATGTATCATATGCCTTTTCTAAGTATTCCATAGCCGTCTGTAAAAACTGTGGGTTGATTCTACCGCCAGACTGCGATGCGTTGAGATAACTGATACCTGTTCTGAAATATCCGTCGGCTCTCCACAGCTGTATGTAGTTATAACTACCGATTACTCCTACAAGTACAAAGGCAATAACCATAACAAGAGCTATACCCTTGGCAACGGGGAGGTTGATGTTTTCCTGCTCTCTCTCTGCCACGGGAACATCTTCAAGGTAGTATGTTGCCGCAATGATACCGAGAAAGATGTAGAAGAATAGAGCTGTTGACAGCGTATCAAATATTGTGAGAAGGTTGGCGGCATATCCCAGTAGAGATGCAACCAAACCTGCCATGATGATGCGGTATTGTTCGCTGGGTTCATTTTTTAGATATTTGTATGCCATTATTAGCGCAGCTAAGAACATAGAGATGTATGCCAAGATACCAATAATTCCTGTTTTGGCCCACACACTGAGATAGTTGTTGTGAGGGTCATCGTAGTTGACCTTGGGTTCAGACTGACTGAGTTCAAGGCTCTTGTATGGCATGAAGTTTCGCCTAAATACCTCTATACCTACGCCGGTTAGTCTACCGTGCTTCATATTATCCTTGATAAGAGTCAAGGTGTCTCTCCACAGTATAAGACGGGGTATAGGTTTACCATGTGAGTCGTGCCATACAAATATGGTTTTTAACCTGCTAAATACGGGAAACTTGTTGCCAAGCAGAAGACCTGTTGCTACAAATAATATGATTCCTATAATAAGTGCTATGGAAACAATCTTTATAAAGGTTTTTTTGTTTTTACCTGTGATGACCATGCCGGTGACAATGATCCACACAACAATGCCGGCAAAGAACCCAACCCAGGCACCACGGGTCATAGAGCCAATAACGGCAATAAGTTGTGCAACGAACATAGAGAAGTAGAGTATGGCCTTGCCTCTGTTGTTACTTGTGAAATAGGCGTAGGAACGGGCCAGTGTAAGGAATGCTGTAAGCACAAGCATGGGGCCAAAGAAGTCTGGGTTGCCTTGAAAACCAAAGGCCCTGTGTCCAAAGGCACCACTGCCCCAAAATGGGTCGGCGCCGAGCATCTGCATAATACCGTATAAGGCGTTGAATGTTCCAAAGTATATGAGCACATCATATAAAAACTCAAGAGATTTTCGGTTATAGACAACGATCATAGTCAGGAAGGCCATCCATGTAATGGGCAAGAAGACGATAAGTCCCAGCTGTCTTTCATATACACCCCAAAATGATACATTGGGGTTCAGTGAAAAAATGGTAGATAAAATAATAGCCACATCAAATGCCAGTACTGTATACGCTATAGGGTTTTTCAGTTTCTTTGTTTCTCCAGGATATAGTGCTACAAGCACGGCTATAATCGTACCAATGATGGTAAAGAGCCATATGAATGTAGCACTCTTAACAATGTCAAATGCCCTGTAAATACCCCTGTAAAATGCCACAGGTGGAATAACTACTAATAGTACATAGAGCCATAGGAGAAAGTTCCTCTGCGCTTTTGGAATTTCCAGTTGTTTCATTGTTCTTCCCTCCCTACAGTTTCAAATAATTTCAACATTAAATAATCAGATTTTTCGTCAACATCTGCTCCCATCGTCGGGCTAACTGTTACTGTTGCTGCTTTAACATGAAAATTTTTGTCTACCCATTTTATCACATCATTTATAGTTAAATGACCTATCGTCAATTTTAAGAATAGATTTATTCCCATCGTCCATACAATCATAAATGGATTTTTACGGTAAGCATAATATTTGGTGCCTTCCTCTATGACTGTCTGCCATTTGTTTTGGCTGATGAGTGCTGCTCCTGCCAGCTTGATTTTACCGTCTTTTAATGGAATAAAAGTCTTAGACCAACCTGGAAACATTGTTTGAAAATCTTCTTTGTAGATAATACCTGCCACAAGTTCGTTGGGATGTTCTATAAATGGTAGAAGATCTTTACCACTGACAAGAGGACAGTCACCTGTTAATAGTAATATATAGTCTGCGTCTGGGTGTATAACCGATATAGTATCCATAAGACTATTACTTTCTATTTTCATTAGTTCAGCTCCATCAAGATTGTCTATGGGCCATCCTGTTCTACCAATGACGGTAATAGGAACATCTAAGTCATTTTTAATATTATTTACCATATGTTGAACAATCGTTGTTCCTGCCCACGGTAGTAGTGCCTTATAACCTACACCAAAATCTTCACACCACGGTTCTCTATCTCCGCCTGCCAGTATGTATATCTTTACACTCACATGGCCTCATCTCCCATCCTGTTTTTCTCATGCTTATTTCTATAATATCCCAATGTTTAGGTATTTGGGTTGGTGGAGATAGACTAAATATACTGCTACCACTGCCTGTAAGGTACATTCCCCGTGGTATGCTAATGCCAAAAACCCGTTGAAATGCTTCGGTAAGTGCATTACCCATAACGCCATTTTCAAGGTATATATCTGTGTAGTTAGAGTAAAATGGCTTTTCGTCCCATGCCCTGTATATCATAGGGGTAGAAGAGGCAAAATCGGGGACTGTTAGGTAGAGGGTAGAAGGGACATTGATGTTGTCAAGGGGAGTTATTTTTTCTCCTATGCCCTCCATGAGAAGTGGACCGTTGTAAAGATACATACTGACATCTGCCCCAATCTTTGGTGCCACTTCCAAGGCTTTTTGTCTGTCTATGAGTTCTAAACTAACCAATGCTCCCAGTAGTCCGCCGGCGTTGCTGCTAGAGCCTCCCAGCCCTCTGCCTATAGGTATATGCTTATATATAATGGCAGAGAAGGGAATATCAAGTAATGTTTGTAGCTTGTGAACAGTAGAGTTCTCTATGGGGTAGGGCAAAAATGTAATTGGCCCCTTTTTCCCTATATTGATGAGCATGGTGTCAAAGATGTTGATAAATGATACGATACTTCTTAGAAGGTGCATTCCATCATTTCTAACACCGACGACATCAAGGGTTATATTGATCTTGGCATATGTTTTCAGAAGAAAGCAATGTGTAGACATGGCACAGTGTTTCCACACTCACCTCCTCACCGCGTGATGTAGGTTTTACACCGGCTTTTCTTAGTACATATTCTATACAATCTTTGGAGTATCCCATGTTTTTTAGGTTATTAAGTAGTGTTTTGCGTTTTTGCTTAAAAACCCCTTTGAGGAAATTTTCCCATATGTCAGGATCTACATGGCACAGGGGCGTTTCTTGTCTCTTTATAAATAAGACCTCAGACATAACTTTAGGTGGTGGGGAGAAAGCCCTTGGCTTTACGACAAACGATGACACGATGTCGGTATATGTCTGCATCCATACACTAAGAGAAGATTTTTCTTTCCCCCTTTGTGCTTTTATGCGTCTTGCCACCTCTTTTTGTAGCATAAATGCCCCAAGACTCCAGGTGGAGAAGTTCTTTATAAGGTGGGTAATAATAGTGGTGCCAATCATATATGGTAGATTGCCAGCTGTGTTATATATACCGGTAGGTATATCATCTTCTTTCAGTGTGAGAAAATCTGCCCAGATAACGGTGAGATGAGGAACTTCCTTGGTAATAGCCTCCCAAAATGGTTTTAACCTATCATCAATTTCCACGGCTACAATAGGACCTTTTTCCAATAGGGCAAATGTCAAGTCGCCTGCTCCAGGTCCTATCTCCAAGATATAATCAGGACTATTTTTCCACACATAATCTGCCATTCTTCGTGATACAGTATGGTCTTTGAGAAAGTGCTGGCCCAATCCCTTTTTCGGTCTGGGTATGAGATGTTTGTATTTCTCTCTTATCTCGTACATTACTTGCCCTCCGGATACTCTATAATGTAAACCCATTTGTACCTCTTGCCCCACTTGAGGGCCTCTTCTTTGGTGGGAAAGAACACATCAATGTGATAATACTTAATCCAGCCTCCAACATCTACAGCGTCACTATTGCCGTATCCTTCTATATATAGTTTGCTGTGTAATGGAACAAGTCTTGGATCTACGGCTACAACACCTTTTCTTGCCCTGTCTCCCGTTGCCGTAACCCAGTCGACACCGGGATCTTCAGGTGAGTATGCAGTAATGAGGGCGATAAATTTTTTCAGATAAGGGCCATTGTAAAGGTGCGGGCCACTTTTGAATACCCATGGTGTTGGTTTTTTGATAATTTTCTTTTCTGTCCATGTTTTCACAACCTTATCATCAAGTATGTATTTGTTTGTTACGATCTCCATTAGCCCACCGGCGGCTTTTTGGAGCCTAATGACTTTGCCCGGTGGCAAGTTGTTGTCATAGTAAATGACCTGTTGCCATATGAGGGGTGCCAAGGGTATGAGCTTGGCTTTTTTCTGTATCCAGCCTTTGCTAACAAAGAGGGTTTTATTGTCTTTCCAGTAAATCTTATCCAGTGGGTTAGTGTTTATACCGGCAATGCTAAGAAGTGTATCTGTGCCACTGTGGGGAGGAGTCAATACATGCACTATGTCTTCTTTCGTCTCAACTTTATATTCTTTTACCCATGTGTCATATAGGACAGGGCATGAATCTATGGTGTTAATAGGAAATCCGGTTTTCTGAATGAATTCTTCTTCTGTGCGGGCAAATACATAGCCACTTTTTATGCCATCAAGGGTAACGGCACAATAAAAGCGTGTGTTTAGCACACCATATAGTATGGCCCACGCAGTAAAGATAATGATAAGTACCCTTAAAACACTGCGAGCTATATTCACTTTATAATCCTCCACCTTATGAGGTATGAAGGGTAAGGGGAAGGAGTAGTACCCACATGGACACCGCCAACCTCTTCGTCTACCAGTGTCATAACATATACAAGTGCCTCTGCCCCATGACTGGCGTCTGCTATAGAACTGGCATCTTCGGGTATGAGTATGGTGAGTTTCACGATGGCGGCTCCATTCATGTAGGGGGTATTTAGTTGCTCTCCTTGTATTTTGGCAGTATGGCCGTTTGGCAGAGTAGTAGATGTCTCGGCCTTGGTAGGTGTATTAGCTATTTTGGGGTAGTTTGCCGATACCCATACAACTCCGTATTCTACAGCCGATTCTATGTCTTGCATGAGTAGTGTAGATGTTCTCACAGATATATTAAGTCTGTTTTCTTGCACGACATAACTCAGCAAAATAGCCGAGAGTAGGCCCAAGACAAAGACGATAATCAGTGTAATGATAAGTGTGGAGCCCCTTTCCCATTTCATTGTGGACATGATCCGTTCACCTCAATATACGGGCTAACCCCCGTTATATCTTGAAAATCACTCATTGTGTAGCCATCGTAGCTTTCTATAATGTCAGAATCCTTGAATGTTATAGTGCACATAGGTGGAGATGTCTTGGCACCAATAGATATGGTTATTTTTAAGATAGATGGATTACTGCTGATGAGCGAGGCACTGATATCTGTGAGGGGATATCCGCTGCAATCTATATCTATGTAATCTTCTGGACTGCTGAGTTCCGGTTTGTCCTTTATAGGTTGGGTAAAATACAGGTATATAACTTTTCCCTGCGTGGCACTCATTGTGGCTTCGTCAAAGCAGGCTATTGGTAGGGCAAATGGCACGGTGAGTTTAGTCATACCAACAGTTCCTGAGATGGTTTCATTGTCTCTGGTAGTGGCAGTATATGCAATGGTGATATTGGAATATGGTTTGTAATCTGGTTGGTTATCGCTTAGTATTCTGTCACCATAAAACATCTTTATATTGGTGATGTGCACACCGGGCAAATCAGGATATGTTCTCCCGTCATTTATAGAGATATTGCTACTATTGTTTGTTAGGGTAGTTTGGTTTAGTGTCAGCTGTTTGGTGATATCCTCTGATGTGTTGAAAGAAGTTGCCGTGTAGATGGATATATTATTAATATTGTCCGATTGTCTGTTACCATCTGTTTGGGAGCATACAGCAAATTTCATAGGGTACAATGCATCAATGAGACGGCTATTGGTTAAATATGTGGCCTCTGCCCTGCTCATGGCAGAAGGAGTTTCTATAAATGTTGTTTTCAACAGGCTTGTAGTCATAGGTACAAGTGCAATAGTTAGTATAGAGACAATAATAATGACTACCAGTAGTTCAATAAGGGTATAGCCGCTATTTTTCATGTTATTCCAGCCCCTTAAGCCTTTTCAGATATAGCATTAGGGCAACGACATCGCCACTTGATACTCCGGGTATCTGGCTAGCTTGCCCCAGTGTGGCAGGTTTAAATTCTTTAAGATAGTCTCTGCCTTCCCGCGAGAGGTTAGGCACCTTGTCGTAATTAATATTCTCTGGTATCTCAAGTTGGCTCAGTTTTTTGGCCTCATTAATAAGGCTCAGGTCTCGCTTGATATAGCCTTCGTATTTAACATCTATCTCCAGTGTTAGCTTGCCCTGATTATCAAGCTGTGATATTTCTGACACATACCTTGCAAGATCATCGGCGTGTATCTCAGGTCTTTTTAGCACCTGATAGGCCGAGGTTTTTCCTTTGAGAAAGTCAAAGTGCTCTTTATTGAGATATGTGCTTTTTAGCGATTCTTTGGCCTTTTCTATCAGTTCTTGTCTTTCCTTGACAAGTTTATATTCATCTTCTGTCAGTATTCCCAGTTCATATGCTTTCTTTGATAGTCTAAATGCGGCGTTGTCTTGTCTCAGTACAAGGCGATATTCAGAGCGTGATGTTAGCATTCTATATGGTTCTCTGATGGGATGTGTTGTCAGTTCGTCTATAAGTACGCCAATATATCCATCTTCACGGGATAACACAAATGGTTTTTCCCCCATAACATATAGTGATGCATTGATACCGGCAATGATTCCCTGTGCTGCTGCCTCTTCATATCCTGTTGTTCCATTGATTTGACCGGCTGAAAAGAGTCCTTCAATGCCTTTGACTTTCATAGATGGGTGAAGCTGATGTGGAGCTATAAGGTCGTAATCTATGGTATATCCTGGTCTAACAATTTCAGCATTTTCAAGGCCTGGTATACTCCGCACGACCATTTCTTGTATTTCAACAGGTAGTGATATGGCAAGACCGTTGGGATATATCTCTTCGGTATTCAGCCCAACGGGTTCTAAGAATATGATGTGGCTATTTCTATCGGGAAACCATACGGCTTTTTCTTCAATAGATGGGCAGTATCTCGGTCCTATCTTAACCATATCTGATGCACGGGAAGCCGTAAGGTGTATGTGCATACGCACAATATCCATGGTGTGTTTGGTTGTGCGTGTTATATACACGGGCTTATAGCCTGGTGGATTGGGGGCCTCAAAGAATGAAAATGTTATCCCTTGTTCTCCAGGTTGAATTTCCAGTTTGTCCCAATCTATAGTGCGACCATCAAGCCTTGGTGTTGTTCCCGTATTAAACCTCAGTATCTGTAGCCCCAGTCTCTTTAGTGCATCTGATATTCCATATGAGGGAAATTCTCCCCACCTTCCGGCCTCTTTAGACCACGCAGAAATGTATATTTTGCCCTTCATAAATGTACCGGTTGTAAGTACAGTTGCCTTTGCCAGTATTTCATCACCATATTCCAGTTTTACACCTACAACCCGGTTGTCTTCTATAAGCAGGTCTACGGCCAGCCCTTGAATAATTTCCAGATTATCTGTATTCATGAGTCTTTTTCTCATATTGGCAGGGTATATGTCCTTATCTATCTGTGCCCTTTGAGACCAAACGGCTGGTCCCTTTCCCTTGTTAAGTACACGGGCCTGTATGTATGATTCATTGGTAACTCTTCCCATGAGTCCACCAAGTGCGTCTATTTCCATAACAAGCTGTGTTTTACCTGGACCTCCTATGGCAGGATTACAAGGAGGTATGGCAATGGTATCTACAAAGCCCGTAATAAGGGCCGTTTTCATACCCATACGTGCCGCCACCTGTGCTGCCTCTACGCCGGCATGACCTCCACCGACAACGATAACATCAAATGTCCTCAAGGTTATCTCCTCCTTCTATAATGCCTCCCATCAGTAGGTATCCTTTTCTATCAAACACAGCACCAATCTGGCCGGGAGTAGCCTGAATGCCGTTTTCTAATTTTACTATATTACCATCTATATACTTTATATCTGCCAGTGGTCCCCGATATCGTGTCTGCAGTAAAAGACCCTCTGTAGGAAGGCTGTCTACGAACATGTTGATGTCAAAGAGTTTTACAGTTGTCTTTAAAAGATATGTTTTAGGTGCAACATAGAGCGTGTTGTCTTTTTTCTTTATGACATATAACCTTTCATGGGTCTTGGGATGGGCCCCCAGTCTCTCTCCTACAGTATATAGATGAGCCCCACGATGATGACCAATGACAATGTTTTCTGGATACAAGATAATTTCACCATGGGATTCTCCTAAGTGATGTTTTAGAAAGTCTGACATCTTCTTTGAAAAGCATATATCTTGGCTCTCCTTCTTGCCTATGAGTGGAAGTATACCGATATCCTCTGCAAGGGCATATATTTCTTCCTTTTTCATGCCACTTAAAGGGAATATAAGATGTCTGACAATGTTTCTATCAATAAGTGCAAGGAAATATGTCTGGTCTTTGGGGTTGAGAAAATCTTTTTGTAGAAGATGTGTACCGTATGGGGTTTCATGGGATACATGACTGTAGTGGCCTGTTGCCATAAAGTCGGCTCCTAAAGTTTTCATGGCCCCATATAGTCCTTTCATCTTGGCATCTCTATTACATATGGTGCACGGATTAGGTGTATATCCATCTTTATACATCTGAAGAGTTTTTTCTACAACGGCTGTGGAAAACGGTATTTGTAGTGGTACATTTATCCATTGTATACCTAATTTTTCCATAACGAGTGGAAGGTGCTTTGGCAAAGGATGTCCCAACTGTAAAAATACTCCTATAACTTTGTATCCTGCTTTTTTTAGCAGATATGCAGCTACAGATGAATCTATTCCCCCAGATATTCCCAAGACGACAGTTTTATTCACCTACATCAGTCCTCCTCGTTAAAATAATCATACAATATAAGATGTTTTGGTATGTAAACAGAGGGGTGGTGAAGGAAAATGAATGTAAAAGTAGTAGATACAACGCTAAGGGATGGTCAGCAGTCATTGCTGGCAACAAGGATGACAACGGAAGAGATTATGGAGGTTGCCCCCATACTTGATGAAGTGGGGTTTTATTCCATGGAGGTATGGGGTGGGGCCACATTTGATGCTCCCCTGAGGTATCTTGGTGAAAACCCGTGGGATAGACTTGACGCTATACGCAAGGCTCTGAAAAATACCAAGATACAGATGCTTCTTAGAGGCCAAAACCTTGTGGGATATCGCCATTATGCCGATGATGTTGTAGAGCTCTTTGTGAAGACGGTTAAGAAACATGGTATGGATATTGTCAGAATCTTTGACGCTCTCAACGATGTGAGAAATATGAAAAAATCTATAGAAGTTGCCAAAGGAGAAGGTATGCATGTCCAGATAGCCCTGTCATATACTGTATCTCCTGTTCATACTGTTGATTATTATGTCTCTTTGGCAAAAGATGTAAGGAAATTGGGAGCCGATTCTATAGCCATAAAGGATATGGCTGGTATCCTTTTACCAAAGAGGGGAATACAGCTTGCAGAGGCTATTAAGGATGCCACTGGGCTTCCTGTGGAACTTCACACGCATTCTACAGGTGGTGTAGGACCAACACTTATTTATGAAGCTATTGTTTCGCATAGTGTTGATATTGTTGATACAGGTATATCTCCTCTTGCTATGGGAACGGCTCAGCCCTCCATTCAGACGCTTTACTATATGCTGAAAGATGCAGATATAGACCTGGACATTAACATAGATGTCGTACATGAGGCATCAAAGATTATTAAGAATATTGTGCAAAGACATAATCCCCCGGCCAAGGTATACATGATGGATCCGATGGTGCTGAAGCATCAGGTGCCGGGGGGTATGCTTTCTAATCTCATAGCCCAGTTAAAGGCTATGAATGCAGAAGATAGATTGGAAGAGGTACTTGAAGAGGTTCCTCGTGTGAGAAAAGATTTGGGATATCCACCGCTGGTAACTCCTATGAGCCAGATTGTAGGGACACAGGCTGTTTTAAATGTCATTAAGGGAGAAAGATATGCGATGGTGACAAAGGAACTGAAAAACTATATAAAAGGACTTTATGGAAAACCCCCTGCTCCTATAGATTCTGAACTTGTGGAAAAGGTGTTAGGTGATGAGAAACAAATAGATGTACGGCCGGCAGATCTCCTTGAGCCTGAGTTGCCCAAAGCACGCAGACTGGGAGCCCCGTATATAGAGAGTGATGAGGATTTGCTTATCGTTGCTCTATTTCCTGAGCAAGGGTTGGAGTATCTAAAGAAAAGAGCTATGAAGAAGTATGGTGTTGATGAAGAACTTGTAGTATACGATGATGATGTTGCAGTGTATCCTGTGCCTTAGTTAATGCCTATACACAAGAGGATGCTGCTATGATACAATAGCCTATAGAGAAGTTTATGGAGGTGAACATTATGTCCGATTTTAAACCTATGTACCCTGAGAAGGTAGAAAATCCCGATGTGAAAAATCTGCTAACAAGACTTAGACAGGTTGTTGATCCAGAGATAGGCCTTAATATTGTTGATCTCGGTCTCATATACAACATAGAAATCAATAAGGAAAACGGTGAGGCCACCATTACGATGACACTCACCGTTCCCGGTTGTCCACTATCTCAGTGGCTTGTTGAACAAGTGCGTATGGTTGCTATGGCCACAGAGGGCATTGACAAGGTTGATGTTAAACTTGTGTTTGACCCCCCGTGGACGCCAGATTTCGTGAATAAAGAAGCATTAGGCATGAAATAGTGCTTTGAAAACGACATAACCTAAGAATATGCCTAAAATTCCCATAACACCTGGGAGGACAGTGGGGGCTGGCACTTCAAGTTTCAAGAAGGCAAATATGGCCCCCACTGCGAATCCTGTTCCTAGTGCCATAAGGTTGTCTTTCACACTGCCCATATATTTGGCAAGTTCCATGAAGAACTCTTTCATGTTTTATTCCTCCTTTCCATAATTATTGAAGGGTATCTATGATACCATATTTATAGATATCTTATGAAATGAAAGGGGGTAGTAGCCTTGGAAAGACAGGTTGTTGTCTTTAAGTTAGGTGAGAAAGAGTATGCCATTGATATTTTAGAGGTGCAGGAGATTCAGCGTTATATTGAGCCTACTGAGGTACCTAATGCACCCTCGTTTGTAAAGGGTATTATCAATCTCAGAGGTGAAATTATTCCTATTTTCGACATCAATGAACGCTTTGGGAAACCCCCTGTAGAGATAGATGAAGGTACGAAGATTATCATTGTTATGATAGGAGATAGAAAGGCTGGTTTTATAGTCAATGATGTTCACGAGGTTCTTCGTATATCTACCGATATGATTTCTCAGGTCCCCGATAGTATAGGTGGTAGGGTAAGGGAGTTTCTCAAAGGTGTTATTAAGTATCAAGACAGGCTTATACTGTGGATAGATGTAGAAAAGCTATTCTCAGAAGAAGAGAAAGAGGCTTTGGCTCAAATCTAATAATCTGGTTTCCTGGGCGAAGGGAGAGGGAAATAGAATGATGGCATACATCCTTGCTTATGCTGAACTTTTTGTTTCTGCAGGATTGTTTTTTTACTATATTAGACAATATGAAGTATCGGGGATGCTTTTGGCGGGGCTCTTGATGGCTGCGGTGTATGGGCTTTCGTCGATTTTTTGGGTTCACTATAGAAAAGATAAGAATTTGTATAGAGATATCTTAATACCCATTATGGGCTTTCTTACTATGTCACAGGCGTTTTTATTTAAAGATTCTCTGCTGGGTTGGTACTTTTATATAGTTCTGGCCCTCATGTCAACCTTTATATTTAAGGGATGGTTTAGTAGAGAAGGAATAAAAAAAGCGCTATTAGTGTTTCTGCCTGTTGTGCTTCTTATGGTTTACCAGATTGTGCTTTTGTTCTCTTCTATTAATAGTCAAGGAGGGCTCTTGCAGGGACAGATATGGCACAACTTTAATGTGGTTAAGAGCACCATAGAAGGTATGGCCTTGCATACAGAATATCAGTTTATAGCAACTACTATACTTTTAGTGTTTATTGCCTTTGGGGTTTTCCCATTTTCTTGGCTAAAAGATAAAGATTATATCGTTGTTGGGCCGGCATTCGGATATGTGGCATATGCACTTGTTTATAGACTGCTTATCAATGCATATTATTCTCTACCTGATAACTTTACACATCTATCTATCATATCTCTTATGGTGTTTGGAGCCCTTGTTGTAATGTCATTCGGTATTAGTAGGTTTTATTCTGTTTATGCCCTTGTTCCTATATATGCTATTTCTCTAACTACAGGCAAGATAGATTTTGAAGGATTCTTTGTGTGGGCGTTTTTCCTGTTTATTATTGCGCTGTCTGTGACACCGACAATGGACGACCGTTGGGCGCTATGGCACATGGCAGGCGGTCCACTTGGTATAGCGTTTTGGGGGATATGGATGGTTATGCTCGGTTTGTATGGTATGGGATTTCATCTTGATTGGTGGCTCATACTGCTGTTTTGGCTGGCTATGCTCAGTGAGTTTACCCGTATACGTATGAAAGACATGAATATTACAGATGAAGAGGTTATTCAGTGGATGGAAAATGCCTCTTTGAAAAATATGATAAAAACATCACTCCCGGGTCTGATTATGTCTTTGCTTTCTATCTTTATAGGTTGGTGGGGACTATATATTGTCAACTTTACCAACGGTCCTGTCAGACCGTATAACATATCTATTCTTTCTATAAAATTACCATTTGGCGATATCAATACCCCTGTTTCAGCTCTTGTTGTATTGAATGTGGTTGTTATTGCTCTTATGTGGCTTGGTATCTGGTATTCTGTTTGGGAGCCTTTTGCTCAGAAAAAACATGCGTCTTCTACTGAAACGGTAGGTGATGACAATGAGTAAGATGTTTCTTATGTTGTTTGCCCCTGTTATTGCCCTTGTTGTTGGTATTATTCCTGTTATCGTGTTTCATATAAAGTATCTATCATCGGCTGGTGCGTCGTGGTGGAGGCCCAATCACAATGCGTACTTAGGGCTTCTTTCGTTAATAACTGCCAATACGCTTCTTATTATGGCGGAGCCTAACCTGCGTATATACAGTGACTTTATTATGTTTCTGCTTTTTTATGCACTGGGTATTATGCTAACAATCCCCCCTCAAAAAATGCTCTCTCGGAGAGTGGCTAGCATTGGTCTTTATATTATCGGGGTAACGGCATATATATCCCATCTATATGGTGGCAGAGGAACTGTTCCTGCTCTGACATTTAACCAGATGTGGCTGTATCAGAATAAAATGGGTATGAATGTTTTTCACTTTGCATCTGTTATTGCTGTATATATTCTTGGGGGCATTATCTTGTTTAGTGGTATACGATTTTCTATTGCAAGAGATGATGTGCTGACCGAATCATTCATTGTCTCTGGATATAGTCTGTTTGGAGCCTATATGTACTTTGGTGGAAAATCTCTACCTGTTATGCTCTTGTTTGCCATAATATTTGCCTTTGTTGTATATGGCATCAGTGAGCTGGTGGTATTACTTGTATGGTCTTTTACCGGTAAAAGACTTGAAGATTAGAAAAACTACTATATAACGGTAAATTTGCGGGCATAAAACTGCCCGCTTTATTTTTTTAAAAAACTTGTGAATAAATACCTCCCTATGCAGGTATATATGTAGTGAAGTTAAAGAATTAAAAAATATGGGAGGTGGTATCTATGAGATACTATGACTTTACTGAAGGAGCCATCTGGGCAATTGAGGCAGCCCCCAAGGTGGCAAAACAGATGGGACATAAGCAGATAATGCCAGTTCATCTTGTAATAGCACTTGCTGCGGGTGGAAATACATTTGCTGCCCAGGTATTAAAACTCTTTGATGTTGATGCCGATAGCATCGTAAAGAAGGTAGATGAAAAGATTGGTACATCTGAGGCAGTATTATCTGTAATGTCTTACTCTCCGAGTTTTAAAAGCACATTGGAGAGGGCAAGAAAAGAGGCCGGTAGCCTTGGTGTAGGCTATGTAGGTACTGAGCACTTGCTTCTTGCCGCTATCGCAGAGGATGCACTAGTGCAGGAGATTATGGCCGAACTTGGTGTTTACTACGAGGACCTTAAGAAGCTTATTTACCTTATCTATACCGGTGAGTCTCCAGAGGTTGCCGTTAAGCATCTGAGGGAGACAGGGGCTAGGGCTTCATCTTCCAAGAAGCAATCTGGTGGCAAGAGAGGGAAGAAAAAAGGTGGCATTCTTGATGAGTTTGCCAGAGACCTGACCGAGCTTGCTAAAGAGGGAAAACTAGATCCCGTTATAGGCAGGGAGAAAGAAATTAGAAGAGTTATGCAGATCTTATCTCGTAGAACAAAGAATAACCCTGTGCTTATAGGTGAACCTGGTGTTGGTAAAACGGCTATTGTTGAAGGGCTTGCACAGCGTATTGCCGAAGGACTTGTTCCTGACATACTGAAGGATAAGAGAATTATTCAGCTTGACATGGGTGCACTTGTTGCCGGTACCAAATATCGTGGTGAGTTTGAGGAGAGACTGAAGAAAGTTATTGAAGAGCTTATTGAAGATAAGGACACGATTGTGTTTATTGACGAGATACACACCATTGTTGGCGCTGGTGCAGCAGAGGGTTCTATGGATGCTGCTAACATGCTCAAGCCCGCACTGGCAAGGGGTGAGCTCCAGCTCATTGGCGCGACAACACTGGATGAGTATAGAAAACATATTGAAAAGGATGCTGCATTGGAAAGAAGATTACAGCCTGTGTTTGTTCCGGAGCCAACCCCAGAGCAGGCTATAGAAATTCTTAGAGGTCTCAGAGACAGATTTGAGGCTCATCACAAGGTAAAGATTACCGATGAGGCTATTGTTGCGGCTGTAACCTTGTCTGACAAGTATATTCAGGGTAGGTTTTTGCCCGATAAGGCTATAGACTTACTTGATGAGGCTTGCGCTGCAAAGAAGCTTGATGTCTTTACCGAGCCAGAAGATCTTTCATCTATGGAAAAAGAGCTGGAGAAGATTCGTAGGGAGAAAGAAGCTGCGGCCAAGGCACAGGATTATGAGCGCGCTGCAAACCTGAAGAAAGAGGAAGAAAGACTGGCTGAAGAGATTGAAAAGATGAAAGAAGATTGGCAAAAGAAGAGGGCTGAATCTGCTGTTCAGGTCACTGCAGAAGATGTGGCTAAAGTTGTCGCCGACTGGACCGGTATACCTGTGACGCAGCTGCTGGAGGAGGAACTTCAGAAGCTCTTGAGAATGGAAGAAGCACTTCATGAGCGTGTTGTTGGTCAGGATCATGCTATTGAGGCTATTGCTCAGGCTATACGCAGGGCAAGGGCTGGTCTTAAGGATCCACACAGGCCAATAGGTTCGTTTCTGTTCCTTGGTCCTACCGGTGTTGGTAAGACAGAGCTTGCCAAAGCACTTGCTGAGTTTCTGTTTGGTGATGAAGATGCACTTCTAAGAATTGACATGTCTGAGTTCCAGGAGAAACACACAGTATCTAGACTTGTTGGTTCTCCTCCCGGCTATGTGGGTCATGAGGAAGGCGGTCAGCTAACAGAACCTGTTAGGAGAAGACCATATAGGGTCATACTCTTTGACGAGATAGAAAAGGCACATCCTGATGTGTGGAATATACTCTTGCAGATACTTGATGATGGTAGACTTACAGATGCCAAAGGTCGTACTGTAGATTTCTCTAACACTGTTATTATCATGACATCTAATATCGGTAGCCATTACTTTGCCGACTATCTCAAGGCAATGAAAGAAGGTCGCGAGCCATCTATGGGTCTTGATAAGATAAAGGAACTTGTCTTGGAAGAGCTCAGAAGACACTTTAGACCAGAGCTACTTAACCGTATTGATGAGATCATTGTATTTGATCCACTTAGCCACGAGCAGATGCTGGCCATAGTAGACATCTTTGTAAGAAAGTTGAGAAGACTTCTGAAGGCACAGAGGATAGAAATAGAGTTTACAGATAAGGCCAAAGAATGGCTGGCCAAGAAGGGATTTGATCCTGAATATGGTGCCAGACCACTGAGGAGGGTCTTCCAGAGATATGTTGAAAATAAGATTGCCGAGGAAATACTTCACGGTAACTTTGCACCGGGTGACACCATAGTAGTGGATGTAGATGAAGAGACAGACACCATTGTGCTGAAAAAGAAAACATCTAAAGACGGTGACGATACTGAGCAGCAAGAGGAAAATGGCGAGTAAATAACTTCCTAAAGTATAGCGGGCCCTATTAGGGCCCGCTTTTTTAATGGTAAGGAGGGATGGAGTCCTTACCGCAGTTTGGTAGCAATATCTTTTAGTGCCTCTTTATATTCTACCTCCGATACACCGTCTTCTATTGCCACTTTGGCTACTCTTATGGCTACATGGTAATACACATGTTTTTCATCCATGCGTGGAATGATTTTATCTGGTCTTGGTTTTTCTACTCCATCAGCCAGTGCATATACAGCTTCTTTTTTCATGTTGGCTGTTATCTTACTGGCTTTGGCTGATAATGTGCCTCTAAAGAGGCTGGGAAATACCAAAGAGTTGTTTAACTGGTTGACAAAGTCGGATCTGCCTGTTGCAGTAATATATGCTCCGGACTTTAGGGCTTCATTGGGATATATTTCAGGTACAGGATTGGATACGGCAAACACGATGGGTTTGTCGGACATCTTCTTAATGTGTTCCGGTTTAATGGCTCCAGGTGAAGAAGCCCCGATAATGACATCTGCTCCCTCTACAGCATCATCAAGTGTTTCTCCTATGCCCGATGATAACCTTGCAATTTGGCTTTTTACGGGATTATCTTTGATATCTGGTCTGTCTAAAGATATAACACCTGTTCTATCGGTAAATGTAATGTTTTTACTGGGTAGTCCTATATCATTCCATAAGAGGGCAAAGCCTAAACCTGCAGAGCCACTACCCACAAAGACAACTTTCATCTGTTCTATGGGTTTACCAACTACCCTTGATGCATTAGTAAGACCTGCCATGAGCACTATGGCGGTTCCTTCCATGTCATCGTGAAAAACGGGAATGCCTATATCCTGAAGGGATTCCCATGCGAGAAATGCATCAGGCTGAGATATGTCCTCAAGGTTTATGCCGCTAACAGATGGTTTTAGCATCTTTACAAATGCAACAATGTCTTTGTAGGATAATGCATTGATAGATAGAGGATAGGCATCAACACCACCTAACACTTTGAAAAGTAGAGATTTACCTTCCATGACAGGGTGTCCAGCTTCAGGCCCGATATTACCGAGCCCCAGTATGCGGGTACCATTGGTAACAATGGCAATGGTATTGCCTACCGATGTGAGGTTGTATTTTTCATCAGGCTCTTCTGCTATAGCTCTACAGGCATCAGCTACATAAGGGGTATAGAGGTATGCAAAGTCTTCATATGTAATATTGGGTATCTTGGGGGTGATAGAGACCTTGCCTTCATAGGCACGGTGTATGCCAAGGGCAAGGTCTCTATGAATGTCTCTACTCATCCTTTTTGGCTTCTCCCTTCAGTGCAGAGAGATATTTCAAAACAAGCTTTCCTGCCAAGGAGGAAGGATATAACAGATACATATGGCTCTTCAGTGGTGTGTCGTCAACGAGAACATTAAATCTTACTGTGGCTATTTTTCCGCCATTAAAAGACTGCACAAGCTCTTCCAAAACCTCTTTGGTAAGACCTTTGGGTAGCGGTTTAAATTCTGGAGTTGTTACCTCTATAAAGGAACCTGTCAGTTCTGTCAATGCACGGGCAGATGCTCCCATCATCTGGTTCATGGCTTCTTGGAGTGCAGAGACAAGCATCGGGTCGTCTACAGATGATACTTCCATACCAAACTGACTGAGCATAAGGTTGGCAAGTAGTAGTGCCTGTTCTTCTTTAAGTAGGAGTATTGATGATCCACCAAAGTCCCCCTTATATCCAACGGTAACAAGAACGGAAGGTTCTTCAGGATGCTGGACGGCAGGTAGTGTGCCTAGCCATACTTCTGGTGTGGTGATGTGTATGGTTTTTCCTATCATCTGGCTCAGTGCTGTTGCTGCGTTGCCCATAGCAATATTACCGATTTCACCCAAGAGATCCAGTAGCATTTCGTCCATCAGTGCCATGGTTTTTCACCTCCTCCTGAAAATGTTAAATATACCTCCACCTTTTTTCGCCTTCTTTGGTGTTAGGTCTACCTGAA
Source organism: bacterium (assembly GCA_027063755.1). Taxonomy (GTDB): domain Bacteria; phylum Coprothermobacterota; class Coprothermobacteria; order Coprothermobacterales; family JAADFF01; genus JAADFF01. Next base: position 23,282 of record JAMORD010000082.1, read on the forward strand.
TGGTTCCAAATAAGTATGCAGCCAGCATTGAGAATATGGTTGTTGTCTGCTCGTCAAGAGAGAGTCTTATATACAGTATGTCGTAGTCGTCAATACCATCGGTAAGCGATTCCCTAAATACTATTAGGCCATTACTCATAAACTGGTGAAATCCCGATGTAATTGGTATCTCGGAGAAAAAGAAGATTTCGTTGTCTACGATTTTGTCACTATCTTCTTTGTACAACATAATCTTTGCCCCGTTAATGCCGGCTTTTAGCAATACGCCTTCTATATCCTCATCACCACCTTTGTAAGATACAAGAACAGGTATAGTCATATCTATGAAGTTTTTCTGTTCTACAAGTTCGTTTACAGGTGTTAGCTCCATATGAGGTGAATCAGGATATATGAACATCTGGTCCCCATCAAGAATAATTCCTGTTTTGCCTTTACCGTAAAAGTTTTCAAGTCTTGTATTAACATTTGCCCATATGATATCCGCTGGTTTAGACGAACGCATGAATTTTTTCCCTAAATCAACCTGTAAGGTGATGTATTCCTCTTCTATTTCTGTTATAAACCCCCTGAAACTAAATCGTAGTTCATTTTCTTTATCTGAACGGGTTTGAACAATGAGAATATCCCCCTTTGAAACGGCATCTCTCCACAGAATTCCCACAGTTAATCACTCCTCTTTTGATGCCTGAGAATTTCTATGGTGTTCTTTAGATTGTTTTTCATCTCATTAACTGCGTTAACTATAAGTTTGATATCATTGTTGTATGGGTAGTCCAAATCTTCTCTAAGGTCTCCCTGTCCCATTCTGAGGATCTTGCGTTCCAGTTCAATAAGTGGGTCAAATATCTTACTAAGCATAATGTAAGATAGAGCAGCAGCAATGACAATAAGAATGATAACGAATATAACGAAGAAGTTTCTTGTTCTATTAATAGATGCTGAGATTTCCTGGACAGGTTGTAGCCAAATATCTCTATTGATAGCAGAAACAATTTTCCACGGTGTGCCGGGAATGGAGTGAACCTTTATGCGAAGATTATGTCCAAATAATGATATATCGGCAACAGAGCCATCAGGAGTGCTCTTGATTGTGTCGTAGGCTTGTTTCATCTGCTGTTTATCTGTTTCAGTCAGCTTTAATTCTTTTTCATACTTCGCCTTCATTTCTCTTGATCTGTCTCTGTATGCCTTAAGGAAGTCAAGATTCAAGGGAAGACCCACATATCTTTTATCTGGATATGCGAGAATAACAGGTGCCTTGGTGTTTTCATCGTCAGGTATGTAGACAAGGAAGAAGAAAGAAGAGTATTTATCGTCTTTTTTCACAGCAGAAAGTTCAGATATGTGGGCGATTTGGTCAAGGGACATATATATTCCGATAACGCCAAGCACATTATTTCCTTCCATGATAGGATATCCCATTGCAACTTCCAATTCTCCTGTATCTGGATTAAGAAACGGTGGGGAAAATGTAATAGTGGCATTATTTAATGCCTCTTCGTACCACGGTTCTGTTCTAATATCACTAACATATTCTGATCTTGGAGGATATACAAACGAATAACCACCTGTTGTTTTTACAATAGCCACCTGGCTAACTGAACCTTCCAAGACCTTTCTGTAATCCTCAACAAGCTTATTGAGCTGATCAGAATATTTCTGGACTTGTGCTTGAGCCGATTTGCCAGACATCTGGGAAAATACATCTATTTTTTGCAGAGCATATTTTGCTTTTTCCTCCATTGTCTGGGCAGGTACAAGGGCTATATTCTCAAGCCAAGATTTAATGGCACCGGAGAAACCTTCACTCATACTGTCTAAGGTGCCTTTCACCGTTGTTTCTGCTGATTCAGTCAAAATGGATTTGTCTTTGTTCATCTGCATTAGAGAAAAGATACCTACTGGAACAGATGATAGCAGGATAAACAGAATAACGATAAGGGTAATTTGCCTTTTTAGTTTTCCCTTCATAAAGAGGCACCTCCTAAGTTGTATATTATCTTTATAGAATAATTCTAACATGCAAGGAGGGACAATGATGAGAATATTTATATCTACAGACATAGAAGGTCTGTCAGGTGTTTCGTCTTGGGAATGGTGGAAGAATAATGAAAAGGCTACTACAGAAATTCTTGTAAGGCACTTGGTTCCTGTTATAGAAGTTATAAAAGAATATGACGATAAAGCGGAAATTGTTATAGTTGATAGTCATAGTAAAGGAGAAAACATATCTGTCTTAGATTTTTCCGAAAAATATTCCAATATTTTTCTTATAAATGGATTCCCTCGTAAAGATTATATGATGAGTGGGTTTGATAATACTTATGATGGAGTGATATTTGTTGGCTATCATTCTCTTATTGGTGGCGGTGGTGCTATGGATCATACATATTCTTCTTCAAGCATTTACAATATTCGTGTTAATGGTGAGCCTGTTGGAGAGACGGCTATCAATGCTGCATTCGCTGGTGAGTTTGATGTACCCGTTATGCTTGTTGTAGGTCAAAAGGAGATGGAGTGGGAGATGAAAAGGTATTTACCTGATACGGTGTTTGTACCTGTTCAAGAGGCTGTAGGACGGTTTGCAACTAAAAATGCTTTGCTTCATGATGTAGACCGGAGTATTAGAATTGGAACTGAGGAAGCTATAATGAGAATGCAAAAAGCCTTGATTAAGCCTTTTACATTTTCATCTCCTATAGAGGTGGAAATAGATTGGTTGTCATCGTCTATCGCTGATGTTGTATCACAGATGCCTATAATGGAGAAGGTTTCCCCTCGTACAACACGCTACATCGTCAATAACTGGGTGGAAGGTTTCCGTTGGCTGCTTTCCGCTGTGTATATGAGTTATTTGGGCCAGAGGTGAGTTTATGCCACGAGGTTTTAGAAATCTTGTAAGAATGAAACCCAACTGGAATGTACTGATGTTTCCGTTTGATGTAGATAATGTCAGGGAGATATATGGACTACTTGGAGGAAAAGGTTCTATCACATGTTTGGTGGCTCCTGGGGAGGTTGATGAGTATAAGCGACAGCTATCGTATCTTCCTTATGGTGGACCATCGACCTATGTCCTTCCTCGGGGAGCTTTGCGGGCATTGGATGGTCATTTCCATACAGCCATTTTTCTTATACCTATTGACAAGTTCCGCCGACCTGAGGAGGTGCTTTTTGATATTTATAGGTTACTTCATTGGCATGGTTATATACAGACCATACACTTTATAGCCGGTGGAAAGGAAGATATATGGACTCAGTCGCCTGATAGTTATAGTATCAAGGTGGCAGCCTTGATAAAGAAAACAGGTTTTTTGTTATCTGATGCAAGAGCATTGGAAATTGCCGATGGTATTTGGGTAAAAGTGGAGGGCGTTAAAAGGGATAGTTTGTCTAATGAAGACATAGCATATTAATAGTGTATAATGCAATATGCCTACCTGTAGGTAGATAATATTGTGGTATGCAAAGAAAAAGTTAATATAGGGAAAGGAGGATAGGGCTATGAAGAGAACATATCAGCCACATAATCGTAGAAGGGCTCGTACACATGGCTTTATGGCAAGAATGAGTACCAGAGGTGGAAGAAGGGTTTTAAAGAGAAGAAGACAGAAAGGTCGTTGGAGACTCACTCCATCTTATCGCAAGGTGTAAAATGTGGGAATACCCCGCAAGTATAGGCTTACATCTGGTAAGTTATTTGGTGAAGTTTATAAGAGGGGGAAGATGCTGAAGTCTCCCTTGTTTGTTGTTTACTATTTGCCTATAGAACATGGGCCAAAAGTTGGTATCGTTGTATCTAAGAAGTTTGGTAAGGCTGTAAAGAGAAACAAACTGAAAAGGCAGATAAGGGAGATTGTTAGGGGGCATCTTCCCCATTTAAAGTGTGCAGTTGTTATTTTACCCCGCATGAGGGTAAAAGAAGCATCATTTCACGAAATGAAGCGTATGCTTGATGATATGCTTGAGCAGGTAGGCGGGGGGGAGTGTAGTGAGATACCTTGACAGTTTAATAAAAAAGATGGTTATAGCGATTCTGATGTTTATCCATGCTTTTTTGCATTTATTTTCTCAAGGGCCGGTATGCAGGCACATACCAACATGTTCTGCCTACACGGTAGAGGCCATACAGAAGCATGGTGTGATAGTAGGGGGCTATTTGGCACTGAAGAGAATACTCAGGTGCCACCCATGGGGCACATGGGGATATGATCCAGTGCCTGAGAAAGTACAATTGAAGTTTTTTATAAATAAAGATTAGGAGGGGTAAATATGGCTACACAGACGGTATCCAGTAGTGTGTCTGCCACTGTGACAGGAAAAGCAAGTGGGACTACAACTGTAGGTAGTACATTACAAACAGCAACGACTGCAACACAGCCCTTAAAAGGACTTACCGGGGCTGTTGCCATGTTTTTTATGTGGATTTTGGATTTTCTGTATAGATTTGTTCCTTATTATCCTGTAGATATTATGCTCTTGACTTTACTTGTTAAGTTGATAATGTTTCCATTTACATATCAGCAGGTACGCGCTAGTGTTATGATGACTAAAATCCAACCTTTGGTTAAAAAGATACAAGAGAAATATAAAGATGATAAGAATAAGCAGGGTGAAGAACTTATGAAACTCTACCAAGAGTACAAGGTTAATCCCCTTATGGGGTGTCTTGTTCTCATTTTTCAACTTCCTATATTTTGGGGACTTTACAAGGCTTTGCTTAACTATCACCTTTACAATCCGAACTTTAATGGTGTTTCCTTCTTGTGGGTGCCAGATATATCTAAACCCGATCCAACATGGGCAACTCCCATCATAGTTGCCGTTGCAACATACTTTCAGTTTAAACTCAGTCAGACACCAACATCTGATCCACAAACTCAAGCTCAAACGAAGATGATGATGATTCTTATGCCTTTGATGTTTGCGTGGTTTGCCATGAAGATGCCTGTTGGTGTGGCTATTTACTGGGTAACATTTGCCATTTTAGGTGTTCTTGAGAACCGTTTAGTGAGATATATAGTGGAAAAGGAGATCAATAAAAAAGGGATGGAAAAAAAGGATACATAGCATAGGTGGGGGTGAATATAGTGAGTGATATGGTTTTTACCGGTGCCTCTTTAGAAGAGGCAATAGAATCTGCTAAAAGTGTGCTTGGAGATAATTTTGAATATGAGGTTGTAGAGGAGCGAAAAGGCCTTTTAGGAAAAGTTGTAAAAATAAAGGCTTGGAGACCTGTCCCTTCTGTTGTTGTAAAAAAGCTTCTTGAAGATATTATGAAAGCAGCTGGGAAAGATGCCACGATATATGTAGATGAGTATGATGAGGGAGAGATACATGTTCGTATAGATGGAGAAGACCTTGCCGGTTTTATTGGTAAGCATGGCAAGTTTCTTGATACATTTGAACATTTCATAGATCAGGTTATTAGACTTCGCTTTGATAAGCCTATTAGACTTGATATAGATATCATGGGCTATAAGGCCCGGAGAGCCGAGAAGTTACTCTCTATGATTGAGAAAAAAATACAGTATATGGAATCTCGTAGGCTGAAGAGTATAAAACTGAGCCCTATGCCTCGTTGGGAGAGAAAAATTGTTCATAAGCTTGTGCAGGAACATTTCCCAGCTTATACTACTCGTTCATTTGGAGAAGAGCCTAATAGGAGGATAGAGATAAAGAAGGTTGGTTGATATGTCGGATGTTATCGTTGCCATTTCCACCCCTCCCGGGGTAGGAGCTATACATGTTGTTCGCCTCTCTGGGAGGGGTTCTTTTTTATTGGCAGAGAAAGTTATTAAGAAAAAGTTGCCACCTCACGGTACAATGAAACTTGCAAAGATTTATGACAGCGAGGGTGATGTTATAGATCATGCCCTTGTTGTGGCCTTTTATGCTCCCCGTTCATATACTGGTGAAGATATGGTAGAGTTTCATGTACATGGTAATCCCGTTATTGCCTCTGCTTTAATATCTTATCTCATATCTTTAGGAGCCCGCCTTGCCGAGCCGGGAGAGTTTACCAAGAGGGCATTGCTTTCAGGTAAGATGACACTTTCACAGGTTGAGGCCCTCCATGAGGTGATATATGGAAAGAATATAGAGTCGGTAAAAGCCGCTACACGCAGTGCATCAGGAGAATATGAAAAAGATATCAAGGCCATTTATGATGACATATTATCTTTGGCATCAGCTATGAGGGCTGATGTGGATTATCCGGAAGATGTAGAACTGGAAGAATATGGATTTGACGATAGGAAAGGTGATTTTCTCATCCGTATTGACAGTATATTAGAGAGGTTGAATATACTGTATAAGCGCATTGAGGTAGGCCAGAAACTGGCAAGGGGATACAAGATTGTTCTTATCGGTGCGCCCAATGTAGGGAAATCTTCACTTCTTAATGCTCTTCTTGGTTATGAACGAGCTATTGTTTCTGATATTCCCGGAACAACGAGAGATTTTGTAGAAGCCATGCATATGATAGGTCATGTTCCTGTGTCACTTGTTGATGTGGCTGGTATTAGGCATACAACCGACAAGGTGGAAAAGATAGGTGTTGATAGAGCCCGCCAGATGGCCAGTGAGGCCGATCTTCTGATATGGGTTGTAGATGGCAGTAAAGCCGCGACGGAAGATGACTTAAGGATATGGGAGGAATTTGGAGAAAAGATAGGCCTTATAGTTGTTAACAAGATAGATGTGGTCAATAAGGTAGAGAGTGTAATTTCGCAATTTAAGTCGTTTGGTTTACCCGTTATTGGAGTATCCACTAAAACGGGACAGGGCATAGATGTGCTTGTGGAAAAAATAGGTGATCTCCTGTCTCAATCTGAATATACACCACTGTATATGTCAGGTAGGGTTATGTCTCATGTCAGTGAAGCATTAAAATATATAAAGGAAGCCCAAGAGCTTGTTGAAACAGACATGCCCGAAATAGCATCTATAGATATTGAGAGGGCGGCAAATCATGTTGGTGCTATTTTGGGGCGTGCCGATGTGTCTGAAGATGTGCTTGATAAATTATTTTCTACATTCTGTGTGGGAAAGTAGGTGATGAGTATGGATTTACGTATTGTGGTAGATGGTGATGCGGATATACCTGAAGAGTTAGAAGATAAGGTGGTTTATGTTCCTCAATATGTCATATACGATGGGATAAGCTATAGGGCGACAAGAGAAATGATACTTCGTGATATGGAGTCTTTTCTTGATCCCGATAAATTGTCTACGAGTATGCCATCTGCTCAAGATTTTTTGGATGCGTTGAATAAGTTAAAGTATCCTGCCCTTGCGATACATGTCAGTAGTGGTATTAGTAGCACATATCGCTCAATAAAGGCTGCTGCCGAGGTGGCTTCTGTGCTTGATAAATTGTATATGTTTGATACTAAAACGGCAGCGTCTGGCATAGGAGTATATGTGTATTTTGCTTACAGCATGCTAAGAAAAGGGCATAATGTGGAAGAAGTTTATGACATGCTTGTTGCTCTTCGGGATAATGAAAAAGAGAAAACATATGCTGTTGTGGGAGATATAAGATTTGCCCTTCATGGAAGAAGAGTTAATGGACTTGTTGTTGCTGCGGCTAAGGCTATGCGGTTTGTGGTTGTTGTTTCCCCTGATGATGAAGGATATCTACAGGTTATTTACAAGACAATGGGTAGAAAAAAAGCATTACGATATCTTGTAGAAAAAACGATAAATAGACTTAAGAATGCTAAAAAACCTATTGTTGGTATATCTCATGCATGGGCCGAAAGAGATGCTGATATGATAGCTAAGACACTGAAACAAGAACGTCCTGATGCGTATATGTTTGTGACCTACATGAATCCCACACTTGTTGCCCACGGTGGGAAGGGAACATTGGCGGTTTCTGTACTTGATGCCGATGTATAGTTAGTTGTAATTAAATATTAGGGGGGATGCGGAGTGTTGTCTATTGTTGTTGATGGTACGGCGGATGTACCGCCACAGCTCAAAGATACTATTACTACTGTTCCGCTTTATGTTGTTTTTCGGGGAAAGAGTTATAAGGCAACAGAGGAAATGCTTTCTGGTGAGATAGAGCATATGCTTGCGCCTGGAGAGATTTCTACCAGTATGCCCACAACAAATGATTTTATGGAGGTTTTTCAGGCTTTACCTAAGCCTATACTTGTTGTGCATGTCAGTAAGAATATTAGTGGAACATATCGTGCTATACATGCTGCTATTGAGGAATTGGGCTATCAAGATGAGGTTATACCATTTGATACATTGACTGCGGGCACAGGTATCGGACTGTATGCTTGGCTTGCTTACGAACTAGATAGGCAGGGGAAGTCCGTGGATGAAATTGTTTCTATATTAGCGGAAATGAGAGATAACCGGAAGGAGCATACATATTCTGTTGTGGGAGATGTGCAATTTACGCTTAATGGTGGTAGAGTTTCAGGTTTTGCCGGTTTGGCCGCTAGAGCTATGCGTATTGTGATTACCATATCACCCGATGAAACTGGGACTCTGAAAGTTATAGGGAAATCTTTTGGTAGAAAAAAGGCATTGAGACTTCTTCGTAAGCACATGGCGGAAGCAATAGAGAATGCCAAGAGGCCTATCGTTGGTATATCCCATGCATGGTGTGAAGAAGATGCTTATCTGCTTAAAGATTATCTTCATGCCCTCCGACCAGATGCAAAATTTTTCCTTACCACTATTAATGCAACTCTTATTGCCCACGGTGGTAAGGGAACAATTGCCGCCTCTGTTTTAGATACAGCTCCGTACATGTGATACTTTTTGCTTTCTTTCTCGTATACATGTGTGGAGGTGGTAAATATGAAAGATAAAAAGTTGCTTGTTCTTACTGTTTTGTTCGGTATTATTATGTTTGCTGTGGGAGGGTATTGGGCTCTGTCTTCCCAAAAGGTCAGTGCTGATGTATCGTGTACTTCTACAACAGCCAAAGTTTCTGTTATTGGTGTAGCCAAGCAAGAAGTAACCCCTGACAGGGCTGTCATTACTGTCAATGTTGTAGGAGAAGATAAAGATGCCAATAAGGCAATGGAGGTTATGAAGGAAAACGCACAGTATGTTTTAGATATTGCCAAAACATACACAGATGAGAAGTATATTACCACTACAGGGCTGAGCCTTAGACAGTCGGGACACTGGGAAAAAGATAAATATATTTACGATAAGTTTGTGGCATCTGAGGTTATCAAGATAGATGTGGAAGTAGACAGAGTTGGGGAGCTTACTGGTAAGATTACCGCAGATAGAGCAGAAAATGTTAGACTATCTGGCATTTCCTTTTACTACACCAAGGCCGATGAGGTTAGAAAAAATCTTCTTGAAAAAGCCATTCTTGATGCTAAGGATAATGCGGTTCGTTTGGTAAAGCCGCTGGGTGCAGAGCATATATCCCTGATATCTGTTTCATATGGTAGTTATGCACCTATTCTTATGGACAATGATATGAGATATGGTGCTGCCAAGGGAGAAAACGAGGTTCCCATTTCTGCTGGTTCTCAGACAATATCGGTTCAGGTCAGTGCCGTATTTGAGGCGGGTCCTGTATGTGCGTCTATAGATAAGTAGAATAATAAGATATAGCTAAAAAAGGGGCACATAGGTGCCCCTTTTTGTTTTATTGGGTGCTATTCTATATTTAGGTAAGGAGGTTGATATAGTGGAGTTTAAACATGGTATTTATCAGAGACTTGCTGCTGGAGAGTGGTTGGTTTATCACTTTGCCCGTGATCTTGAGTCTGTTCATGGTGAAGGTATATGGAGTGAGGTGAAGTTTTTTTCAGAAAAACATGCTAAGCGTCTTACTGATATTGTTGTATCCATGAGGATAAAGCCTCTTCCCCCCAGTATGTGGCATTTATATAGCCCCTCTCCTCCCAAAAAGTGGTATGATGCTTTAGTAGATAGGGATATTGCATTTAGAGAGGTATATGAGGTGGTTATAGGTTTTTCTGATTTTTATTCAAGAATGCTAAACAGGTATCAGTTTGATGAAGAGTTTCTTGTTAGGCATAAAGAGGATTGGGATAAAGTAAAGAAAAGAATGAGGAATCTCATGGGGAGGTGAATAGTGTGGTTATTTGTGTAACACTGAATCCGGCTATTGATGCCTATCTTGAGGTGAAAAAATTTATACCAGGTTCTTTTCATAGAACCGAAAACGAAAGGTACAGTCCTGGTGGAAAAGGGTTTATTGCTGCTGAAATTTTGATGAAACTGGGCTATAATGATGTTCTTTCTACTGGCTTACTTGCTGGTCGTAATGGTCTTGCGTGGGAAGATGCTGCCACTCAGAAGGGAGTGCCGGGTTCCTATGTGTATATTCACAATGGCAATACCCGTAGGAATATTCAGATTGTTGATCTTGCTGAGAGTACTGTTACTAGTATTGGAACAAAAGGACCTGTAGCTTCCCCGCAGGATATAGAGAAATTGAAAAAGAGACTGAGACCACACCTTGGGAGAGCTGAATGGATAGTGTTTGGAGGTTCTTTACCTAGTGGTTTATCTTCTGATACATACTATGAGCTCATAAAATATTTCAATGGTCTTGGTAAGAAAACGGTTATTAATGCCACCATAGATTATTTACCTCGTGCTGCCGATGCTATACCTTTTATGCTTGTTGAAGATCCTAAGGAGGGAGAAGAGCATTTTGGAGATATTGAGGTGCACTCCTTGGAAGACGAAATAAAACTTGCAAAGACTTTGATGGATAGAGGGATTCAAATTGTTAGTTTGTCTTGGCAAATCATACACAATGTTATTGGAGTCTATGGAAATGTATATCATGTTCAGCTTGTTGATCCTCATATTTTCTCTGTTGTTGGTGCCAATAGTGCTTTAACAGCTGGCCTTATACATGCAGTTATATCGGGTATGGAAGGTCCCGATATTGCAAAGCATGCTGTGGCTACAGCTTATGCCGTGGCAACTAAACTTGAACCCGATATAGATGGTATTGTGCAGGTGCAGAAAGTGTACCAGTATGTAGAAGTTGAAAAGGTGCTCTAAGGGGGTGAATGTTGTGCTTGTAAAAGATATATACATTAGAGACCTTACGGCTATTACCGACGATATGACAGTCAGGGAGGCCATAGAGATACTGTATACACACCGTTTGCCCGGTGTCCCACTTGTTGATGAGGACTTCAAAGTAATAGGTTATGTTAGTGGTTCTTCTATCTCCGATGTTATTATTCCTGACTATGTTAAGAGGCTTGTTAGCACCTCTTATTTTCCCGATATAGGCATTTTGGCCAAGGAGTTAGCCAGTATCATGGATAGTCCTGTTAGTGAGGTAAAAAAATGGACTCCTGTTGTAGAGGAGGAAGATACAGACCTCACAGCACTAAAACTGATGCTTGAGCATCACAGAAATGTGTTGCCCGTTGTTGACGAAGAAAATAGACTTCGTGGTGTTATCACAAAGGAGGCTATATTATCTGCAATTGTACATATGATAGATAGTGAAAACGATAAAGGTAAAGCTGACAAGTAAGTAGTTGTTAGGGTTGGGGAGGGATTTCTATGCATATTACATTTACTATTGCTGTGATTGCACTTTTTACCTTAGTTTATGTCTTTTTAATGACTGATATGAGGCATAGAACGGCTGTGGCTATGCTTGGTGCAGCAGCTACCGTATTTGTAGCTGAGGTATTTTATAAAAATACTGAGGATTTTTGGTCTTTTATTGATTTTGAAACTCTTGCTTTGCTTATGGGCATGATGATAATTGTTGGAGTTTTAGCCCATAGTGGCTTTTTTGAATATCTTGGTGTGAAGACTCTACAATTGTCTAAAGGTGATCCGAAAAAATTTTTCTTTGGCATGTTTTTTCTTACCGCTTTTACATCTGCTTTCCTTGACAATGTTACAACTGTTCTGTTGATGACCCCTCTTATTCTGTATGTTACGGCTATTCTTGAGATAGATCCTATGCCGTTTTTGCTGGGAGAGATAATGGCTTCTAATATTGGAGGTACTGCAACTTTGATTGGCGATCCTCCGAATATTATGATCGGTACAGGTGCCGGTTTATCCTTTATGCAATTTATTAAGTACGAGACACCAATTAGCATTTTTAATGTTATTATGTCAGCAATTTTTATCTATTATATATTTAAAGACAGATTTGCTTTAAAGTATCCTGAGAATATACAAAATAAGATAAAAGAGTTTGACCCCCAAAAAGCTATAAAGGATAAATATCTAATGCGTGTTGGTTTGATTATATTGTTTTTCGTTATAGTGCTATTCTTCCTCTCAGATGTCATTGGTGTCTCAGAGGCTGTTATTGCATTACTTGGAGGTTCATTGGCATTGTTCCTTATTATGGATCATGAGACAGTGGAAAAAGTCATTATGCAAGTAGAGTGGACAACGCTGTTATTCTTTATGGCTTTATTTATCATTGTTGGTTATCTTAATTCAACTGGTGCTTTGGATATGGTTGCCCGGTGGATGGTTAAGATTAGTGGCGGTAATAAGATTGTGCTTGTGATGGTCATACTGTGGGGTTCTGCTATTATCAGTGCCTTTGTAGATAATATACCCTTCACTGCAACTATGATACCTGTTATTAGTGCCCTTATAGCAAGGAATCCATCTCTGAATACTCATCATGTTCTTTGGTGGGCTTTGTCTATGGGGGCATGTCTTGGTGGCAATGGCACGGTTATTGGTGCCTCTGCTAATGTCGTTGTTAGTGGTATAGCCAAGAAAAATGGTATAGATATCAACTTTAGAAATTATGCAAAAATAGGGGCTCCTGTTACCATTTTTATATTGCTTATCAGTAGCGTATATCTGTATTTCTTGGCCACTCTGTAGGTTGTAATTTTTTTAGATAATAAAAACAGGGGAGACGCATGTCTCCCCTGTTGTGGTTACTGTAGGATTTACTATCGTTTGGCTGTGATATCCCACCACTTGATGTCATCTTGAGATATAAATATACGGTCTATACTCGGGGTTGCTGTACCAAGATGTATTTCACCAATAGTATAAGAATATATAGTTTTTTCTTTAATGGTCCCTATACCGAATATCTTGCCATCAATTATTCGTGGATCAAAATATTTGGCTCCAGAAGTTGTTTGTATCAGCTTGCCATCAAGATTATAGACCTTAATTGTTGCCTTGCCTATTTGGTATCCCCATACAAGAAGTTTCTTGCTTGTATTATCAATCCATAGCCCCTCTGATGGAACACTTTTCAGCGGATATGATAGTGTTAGAGAGCCTGTTTCTGGTTTGAATGTATATACACCGCTTTTGCCCAGCAAATACACGGTGTGGCTATCACTGTCTATATATGCCACCTCATAGGGTGGATGAATTCCTTGAGTTATAATGGCATCAAAGTCATTGCTTTCCTTGTATTTGGTAATAATTTTTTCATTACCCCTAATGTCTCTGTATACCAATGCTTCATCGGGTGCTCCATTAGATCCAACATATACCATGCTGCCGTCGTCACCTATGGCGGCAATCCATTTAATTGAGCTGTAAAGTTTTCCCTTGTTAATAAGAGATATATTGAGTTTCGTAGGGTTGTTTAGTATATTGCTTGTGTCCAATATAATAAATAAGTTGTTACCTGTGGCTATTCCATCTGGCCATACATGCACGGCCAGTTTTTTTCTACCTGGAGAGATTAGCATGCTAATCATAGTTCCAAATTGATCTGGGGTAATAAGCTTCACAGTTTGATCGGTTTTAAGGTTTTTGTATATTAGTTCTGGGTTATCCATTTCGGCCGTTTGACGGAGGTATACAAAGGCATTTTGGTTAAGAAGAAGTCCATACAATCCGTCGTCAATTTTCTTGATGATGTTGTTATGTACATAATACATTGGGCTTGTCAGTTTACCTGGTGTATCAAGTGTAATAAACATGGCATATGGTGCAGGCTTAGCTAAATCTGCGGTAGGGATATTAGAACATGAGACAAATAGTGCTAATATGGCAATTGTGAAGATAACTGTCTTAATTGATAGTTTCATATTCTCACCTCCTGCAGTTTATTTTACATTACCTGTAGGTGTTTGCTTCGGTATAATTTATATAGACGCAATATAGGGAGGTAGCCGTGAAACTACGATGGAATAATATTGTAGACAAGGATGATGTACTTCTTGTTACCTTTGTCTTGGATAGTGTAGAGTATACTGTTCTTGGTGTTGTTCAGAGAAAAAGTGCAATAGAACTTGATATAAAACTTTTTAACCCACCTCTAAAAGATATTCCCGAGGGTACCGAGGCTTATGTCATAGTTTCAAAGCCTACAGGTTCTTATTTGTTTAATGGATTTATTCGTCTTTATATCTTGTCCCAATGGCTTATGGTTCTTGTCCCTGTAGGTTCCGTAGTTTACTGGGATAGACGAAAGATGAAACGTTTTAATGTCAGACTTCGTACTGAAATAGCATGGGGTGATAGAGACGAAGAATTCGTAGCTATGCTTGAGGATATGAATGTGTTTGGCGCTAAGGTTAGTATTAGCAAAGAGCAATTTATATTTTGGAATGTTGGATTTGAAGAACCTTTAGGTAAAGAAGGTATGTTGTTTATTGTTGTTCCCTATAAAGGTGAGATTGTGTCGTTTGTAGTGAGATTTTTTGTTAAGTGGATTAGGCAAACAGATACAGATGTCTATATGGGGCTTGAGTTTATTATTTCTAATGATGATGTCAAGCAGTATCTTGAATATTTCTCTCGTATACTATTTTGATTTCTGCTTAGGGGGGTATGTATCATGATAGATTATGTGCCGTGGCGTAATATTATGATTCCTGATGCTGTCATTGTTATGAAAAGTGCTGGTAGAGATGGTGGGATGACTGTGGGACTGGTAGACAAGGTAGGAAGAAAAACTGTTGGTGTGAGATTACTTTCAAATTGGGATATTGACGGCAATCAGATAGATATCTCTGTAGCTACAGATAATGGATTGTATTCCATACCTGCTGAGATTAAGAAAGTTAATCTTGTGAATGGTGGAGGGTATGTAACACTTGTGCCTCTCTCACAGGCTGCTAAGATTGATAAACGCAAGGCTGAAAGGTATTCTATAGCCCTACCTGTCTTATTTAGGCCAATTGGTGGAGATCGGTTTTATGAAGGTATCATG
>JAMORD010000083.1 GCA_027063755.1 bacterium
GCTGCTCCTCTATATCGTATTTAAACGTTATCTGTTTGGCCCACTAGTCAACATTGTTCGTAAGAAAAGAGAAGAATGGCAAAAGAAAGATGAAGAGCTACGCAAACGAGAAGAAGAGATAAAACAGGCATATGCCAAACTTGAAGAAGACAAAAAGAGATTAAAAGCTGAACTTGAGGCTATGAGAGAACAAATGGAAAGAGAGATAGAAGAAGAAAAGAAAAAATTACTTGAAGAAGCTCAGAAAAAGGCTGATACAGTATATAAGCATACAGTCAATGCAGCACATGCCGAGGCAGCCAGAATTATAGAAGAGGCAACGAAAGAAGTAGGGAAAATTATCACCATATCAACAACAAACATCTTAAACAACTTTCTGGGTACAAGCAGCCAAGTATGTCTTCTAAAAATGCTATTTAAACGATTCTCCGGTGATATTAAGCAATATGCTGCCAAAGCCGGTAAGGGTATTATCTTAGAGTTGCCGTGGTATGTTCTTCCTGAAGAAGAAAAAGAGATTAGAGAGAGTTTAGAAGAGATGGGAGTTTCTATCGCAGGCATAAAAGTTAATGAAGATATCATATCTGGTTTCAGACTGGTTTACAAAGACTATGTCCTTGATGCCACATTGAATAGATATATTTCGGAAGCTATAGGTGATAGAACATGAGTATCATTGAGGAATTTCTAAGAAAAACCAAACACAGTCCTTTCATTGCTAAATCGTACACATCGGGAACGATTCTCCGTGTGGGAGATGGTATTGCATGGGCTGATGGTTTGTCCATGGTTGGTTATTGGGAAATTGTGCAATTTGAAAATGGTAAAATCGGTATCGTAAGTGAACTAAGGCGAGGGGAAGTGGGCATACTACTGCTTGATGAACAAGATGTAGATGTAGGCATGAAGGTTTACGGTACAGGCAGAGAGCCGGAAGTGCCAGTAGGTGAATCACTGCTTGGAAGGGTTATTGACCCATTTGGTAACCCACTTGACGGTGGTAGCCCTGTTGCAACATCAGAATATTTACCAATGGAGAGACCAGCTCCCCCAATTTCCTGGAGAGCTAAAGTCAATGAACCTGTAGAAACAGGCATATACTCTATAGATCTACTTGTACCTATAGGACATGGCCAAAGAGAACTTATACTTGGTGATAGAGCTACTGGTAAAACAACCGTCGGCGTTGACATTCTCATAAATCAAAAAGGGAAAGATGTTATTGGTGTATATGTCAGCATAGGGCAGAAGGAATCCGACCTCAGTAGTGTCGTAGAAACATTTACTGAACACGGTGTAATGGATCAAATTGTTATTGTTGCAGCTCCTGCGGCATATTCACCGGTACTAAGGTTTATGGCACCATATGCAGGTACATCTATTGGTGAATGGTTTATGTACAGAGGTAAAAAGGTTATTGTCGTGTATGACGACCTCTCCAAACATGCTGTTAGCTACAGGGAAATCTCCTTACTACTGAGAAGACCACCTGGTAGAGAGGCTTATCCTGGTGACATCTTTTACACCCATTCAAGACTTCTTGAAAGGGCGGCTAAACTTAATGCTAAACATGGTGGCGGAAGTCTTACAGCTCTCCCCATATGCGAAACACAGCTGGGAGACTTTTCTGCCTACATACCAACAAATCTCGTATCTATTACCGATGGACAAATATACCTTGATGCCAATCTATTTAATTCTGGTAGGAGACCAGCTGTACACCCCGGTCTATCTGTATCTCGTGTCGGTGGCTCTGCGCAGTATAAGGCTATTAAGAAATTAGCGGGAAAACTGAGAGTTGATTTGGCACGATACGAAGAACTGGCCACATTTGTGCAGTTTGGTGGCAAGCTTGATGAGAAAAGCGAAAAAATGCTTATAAGAGGCCGTCGCACTGTACAAGTATTGAAGCAAAAAGCTCACCAGCTTGTTACTCCAGAAGAAGAGGTTATCGCACTTATACTACTATCAGAAGGTTTGCTTGACGAAATTAAGGAAGATAAGGTCAATGATATGCTATGGGATTTCTACCAATATTTCAAAGCTGACAATGATAAACCCCAAATAGATATCCATAAAGAAATAGACGAAAATACTAAGCAGGCTATTATTAATATCTGGAAAAAGTTTATAGGTGATTTCTATGCAGGGACTTAGAGACCTAAAAAAACGCAAACAAACAAGCGATCTTTTGCACAAATTTGCCAGAGGCATGCAAATACTATCTTCCAGCAAAATGGCCCTGAGACAGCAAGACAAGGATAAGCTCTATATGTACACTGAAGAATTAAAATCTCTTGTAGAATACGCACTTCCACATATACCCAAAGAAAAACTGAAAAACTCACCACTAATCAATCCACCAAAGATTAATCCACGTGTTATTGTGCTCTTTTTTAGCGATATGGGACTATGTGGATCATATAATGAAGATGTATTAGAAGCCGCTAAGCAACTTCAAATAAAAAACGAAGACTATATATTTGCTATTGGGGCAATGGGAGAAGACATACTTGCCCGTATAGGTATTAAGGCAGATGGAAAACTTGGTGGTATGTATTCCGATCCCGATATAAGCACAGTATCTGCTTTCTTCATGGACATTTTAACTATTCCCCTCAGCCAGTTAACACTCATATACATAGAATCAGAGGCTGGTAGAAAGGGAAAAGCTAAAATAGAAAATCTCCTACCACTATCATTAGATACACATAAGGAGAAAAGTTCTAATTTCCAATTTATACCAAATCCAATAGATATTGTAAACGAAGGCACAAAAATGTTCGTGTACGCCGCAATGTTAAGAGCCTTTTATACTGCAGCGTTCTCTGAATTCAACATGAGATGGATTACAATGAGCAGAGCAGAAAAGCAGGCAAAAGAAATGTCTAATAATCTGCAAGTACAGATTAGCAGAATAAGAGGAGAAAGCATAACAAGAGAATTACTTGATACCATAGGGGGTATTATCGGTGGAGAAAAAAATAGGTAGGGTTGTGGCCGTTCACGGTCCCGTTGTAGATGTATCTTTTGAAGACTATACACCTAAGGTATATGAAATTATCATGTGTGGATTTATACCTCTGGAAGTCCGCGTAATATTGGAAGAAGGACAAGCAAGGACCATTGCACTTGGTCCTACAGAAGGCATACATAGAAACATGCTAGTGGAGGCAACAGGTAAAGAACTAACAGTTCCAGTAGGCACATCAATACTGGGAAGAGTCATGTCCCCACTGGGCATGCCCCTTGATGACAGAGGACCTATTAAAGGTGAAGAGGAACGTAGTGTTCTTAGAAAACCCCCTGAGCCTGAAAAGGTACTTCCCGTTACAGAGGTATTAGAAACAGGCATCAAGGCTCTTGATTTGCTGGCACCGTTCCCTAAAGGCGGTAAAATTGGTCTATTTGGTGGAGCTGGTGTTGGTAAGACCGTTTTGGTGATGGAACTCATACATAATATTGGCAGCGTACACGGTGGATACTCTGTATTCGGTGGTATTGGTGAACGCACAAGAGAAGGACAAGAGCTCTGGCAAGAAATGGAAGAATCAGGCGTTATTGATAAGGTTATAATGGTATTTGGACAGATGAATGAACCTCCCGGTGTAAGACTGCGTACACCATTTACAACAGTTACACAAGCAGAATATCTCCTTGAAAAGACAGGCAAAGAAGTACTTGTTTTCATGGATAACATCTTCAGGTATGCCCAAGCAGGCATGGAAGTATCATCACTTCTGGGTAGATTGCCCTCGGCAGTAGGATATCAACCTACACTGTTCACAGAGATGGCTCTTATTGAAGAACGCATTTCTTCAACAATAGGTGGTGCCATCACGGCCGTTCAGGCAGTTTATGTACCTGCAGACGACATAACAGACCCCGCCCCTGCAACAATATTTGGTCACCTTGACTCATCTGTTGTCTTATCAAGGCACATAGCAGAGATGGGTATATATCCCGCAGTAGATCCTCTGGCATCATCTTCTAAAATGCTTCACCCTGATATAGTAGGCGAAAGGCATGTTAAAGTGGCATCGGAAGTAAAGAGGTTCCTAGCCAGATACAACGAGCTAAAAGATATTATTGCACTACTCGGTATGGAGCAGCTTAGCGAAGAAGACCGCACTATTGTTCATAGGGCAAGACGCATACAAATGCTGCTGTCCCAACCCTTCCATGTTGCCGAGCAGTTTACAGGTATACCGGGTAAGTATGTGCCACTAGAAGAAACACTCTCATCATTTGAAGCCGTTATTGAGGGCAAAGCCGACAAACTTTCTGAAAGTGATCTTTATATGATTGGCTCTATCAAAGAGGTGCTGTAAATGAAACTGAAACTTATTATATCTTCACCTGAAGGGGTTATATTTAATGGAGAAGCAGACTTTATATCACTAACACTGGTAGATGGAGAAATTGGTATACTACCCAGAAGAGAAAATTTTATCGGGGCACTTGATGAAGGTCCTATTCGCATAAAACCACATGGTAAAACGCTCTTTGTTCCAGGTGGATTGGTAATGAAAACGGGACAAGAGGTACACCTCACGGTACCCTTTGCCATAGAAGCCCAAAGCTATGAAGAGTACTGGGATATTTTAGAAAAGAAATATATGGAAGCCGACGAGCGTATAAAGAAGCTGAAAGAAATAAACATTGGATAACTACAAAGACAAAAGCACTGAATATATGTGATCCATAATATCTGCAAACTCTTTGCTATCTTTATCTCTTGGATGTGGCATATTCACATCTACTATATCAAGAAGTCTTCCAGGTCTACGAGACAATACATACACTCTATCAGAGAAATATACAGCCTCTTCAACATTGGTTGTTGTAAGTAGTATGCTCTTAACAACAAGCTGTTTTTCTAACCAAAGGCGAAGGAACTCTTCCCTAAGATCTTCTGCCGTTAGAGAATCAAGCGTTGTAAAAGGATCATCCATGGCGATAAGCTCCTCTTCAACTGATAAAGCCCTTGCAAATGACAGTCGTTGGCGCATAGCAAGAGTAAGCTCTCTGGGATATGTGTCTTCAAAGGAATCAAGCCCCATCAGGTCTATATATTTTAATGCAGTTCTAATACGCTGGCGAAGGGGTATACCTTTAGCCTCTAAAACAACCTCTATGTTTCCTTGAACCGTTAACCATGGAAGAGAAATAGGTTGCTGGGGAATAAGTGGCACAATGTGCTTTTCACTATCAAGGGGCTCTCCCCTATAAAAAATCTCACCTGCAGTAGGTTTTTCAAGCCCAACTACCATATTGAGAATACTAGTTTTACCTGAACCTGTAGGACCAAGTATAGATACGATCTCGCCCTCTCTTATCTCAAACGATACAGAATCAAATATAACAAATTTTTTTCCCTTCTCCTCAACAACCTTAGATATATTCTCTGCTCTCAATATACAGCTCTTCTTACCACTCACCACGCCTATACCTCCGCTCTGCCAGGTTATAAAGAGGCTGCCATACCAACCTATTCAAAAGAACAACATATACAGTCATAATAATAGCACCCCACATCATTAGTTTGGGGTTAGCTGTAAGATTTCTTACAAGAAATGAACCTATACCAAAAACAGCAAGTACCTCACCAGAAAATACCATGTATTCGGCAACAACAGAAGCGTTCCACGCTCCACCCCATCCCGTAATACTACCTGTTATCAACGATGGGAAAATAGCAGGGATAAATATCGTGCGTACAAACAGTCCCCCGCGAATCTTAAATACCTGTGCTAAATTTCTTAATGACATAGGAATGCTAACAGCACCTAAAAGTACATTGTACATGATATACCAAACCATAGCCGTTACATAGATAAATATAGTCCCAACTTCCATACTACCCAAATATCTCACCATAATATGAATAATCGGAGGGAAAAAGGCACTAGCAGGAATACTGCTAAGTACGCCAATAGATGTGATAAATATATCAACAACTCTGGCAGACTCTTCCTTATGCTTAGAAACCCAGTAGCCGGGAACAAGAACTAACACCAAACTTATCAAATAGGCAACAAATATACGTAATGTTGTTATTCCTAAAGCTGGGAATATCTCAGATATACCCTGTGGCACAGGAGAGATAAGCCATATAACAAACTCATAGCCTCCATACAGGGCATATAGGCCAAAAGCAAAAAGTAAAGACTTTACTATAATCTTCACCCATTTTTTCCTAAAGAATGTCCATAAACCATATACCGTCCCATAGAAAAGTTGTTCAAAGCGTAATCTATATGCAATTTCCTCTATCCACTCAACAAAATGAGGCTTATATACATCTATAGGTTCATAGTTATACTCAAATAGTTTAGCCCACTTCCGCAGTGAGTTCCATATAGCCATTTGCATAAACAAAACAATTGATACAAGCACAACAAGTGTCAAGACAAGTCCACCAATATTGCCCTTTTCCAAATTGGTAATAATCTCTGTACCTAAACCTGGTAGTTTATACTCTTCTGATCCTACAGAAAATATCTCAGATGCTATCAGAAAATACCAGCCATTAGCCCACGACATCATACTGTTATAAACAAGTCCGGGAATCATAGCAGGAATATAAAAATACCTAATGCGAGTCAAAGGCGGAAGCTTATAGGCATCGGCAAGATACATCAAATCTCTTGGAAAAGTCTTCACTGTCTCATAGACTGAAAAAGCAAGATTCCACACTTGACATGTAAAGATAAGAAAGATGGATGCCATCTCTACTCCAATGCGACCACCACCACCGAGTTTCACAAAGAAAAGTATTGCAACAGGAAAGAAAGTAACAATAGGAACAGATTGAAGAATATCTATGAGAGGAATCATCCACCTCTCTCGTCTTTTAGAAGAGGCAGCTGCAAGACCATAGGGAACAGCAAAAAGAAGTGATAGCACATAGGCTATCAACATACGCAAAAACGACCATCCTGCAGCTGCCAATAGACTCACTATTTACATACCTCCCCGACGGTTTATCGTCATTCACGGCTGCTCATCCTCTTCTGTTTCAAGGCACACCTCATCTTCATCGCCGTCATACCATATAATCTCTGCAAATCGTCCCCAATCAAGAACATTTTTGCTGATAATATCTTCTTCTTCTTCTGTGAGATCAGAACCTATCATTCTATCAAATTCTTCTCTGTCTATACAATTTTCTGGCACACCTCTAAGAACAGACAATATCTTCTGATATACAGGGTGATTTTCCAGTACATCTCTCAGTATCTTCTTTCTTGTCTGCAGGTCTGCCTCGGCAAACTTCTTACCCAAGTCCGTCAGGATAACATCACCTTTCTCTACTTTTACAAATCCAAACGACTTTGCCGTTTCTATAATGCCTAATATCTCATCAAGGGAAAGATGCTCTTCTGTTGACAACTTATATGCATCCATAACACCATCTTCATCAAGCAGTATTTCTAAAAGCCCTAAAACATGTCCCACATCTGATCGTGGCAAACCGTCCATCTTCACCCCTCCAATTATTTAGATTCCGTCTCTACTATATCAGAAAAAACCCGAAATAACTTAGATGTGTGTTCTAAAAACTCAACACCTAAGATGTCTTTTCTCTCACCTCTTCTACGCCATACTACGCGTCCTAAAATATCCTCCACTTTTTTTCCAACTTTGATGCGCAATATTATCTTATTCAGATGTATATCATCGGGCGATGCCCATATAATACGACAACCAGCCCATGAAATATCATCCATGATACCTTCATAAAACCGATCTCCACCAATTGGCCTAAATAAGACAGGTAGGGCTATAGAATACCTTTCAGCCTTGCGTTTATCAATCTTAGCAGCCTGTGAGAGAGGCACAAGTGTTACATATCCTCCACCATTC
>JAMORD010000084.1 GCA_027063755.1 bacterium
ATATAACATCTCTCCACACATAGAGCATTGGCGGGAGCGTATTGTGGTAAATGGTGAAGAGATACCGGAAAGCGACCTTGCCGATGTTATATCATATGTGGCCCAATATGTGAAGGAAGTGGGAAGGATATTGGGAGAAGAGCCTACACTGTTTGAAATTATGACATCTGCGGCTTTGGAATACTTAAAGAAAAGAAAAGTAGACTTTGGGGTTATAGAGGTGGGTATAGAAGGCAAGTACGACGCTACCAATATTATCAATCCAGAGTTGTCTATGCTTGTTTCCCTTGACCTTGACCATTTAAAAACGCTTGGTGGGAGTATACAGAATATAGCTCGTGAGGCAAGATATGTGTTTCGCCGTGGGGTGCCCTATGGTGTTGTTGGCCCACTGCGTAAGGGTGCCCATAAGTTTGTGAAATATCGGTTGTCTAATTTGCATATTCCTGCACTGTGGTATGGAAAAGACTTTTATGTAAAGAGGGTTAAGGATGTTTCACTTGATGGGACAGTATTTGATCTTTATCTTGATGGAAGGGTATATAAAGATGTAAGAACTTCTCTTGTTGGACTGCATCAGTCTGTTAATGGGGCCGTGGCTTTTGCCGGTGCCTATATGCTCTCAGATAGATATAAAAAGATTACCGAAGATGCTATAAGAAGAGGGCTTGAAAAAGCTTTTCACAAAGGGCGTTTTGAGATTATTTCACGCACTCCACTGATTATTATGGATGGGGCTCATAATCCTCATGGCATGAGAGCCCTAACATCTACACTGAAGAAATTGGGTTTGACAGATTTTACTGTTGTGTTTGGTGTGCTGGGAGATAAAAATGTTGATGAGATTGTCTCTCTTCTTGCACCGTATGCAAAGAGATGGATACTTGTCACTCCGCCCAGTAAGAGGGCTCTTCCTGCACCGAGGCTGAAAAAGCGTCTGGAAGATTTGGGTATTACCAATGTTGTAGTTAATGAAGATAAAGAGACAGTTCTTAGAGAGATTGCTGGCGAAGACAAGATTTTATTTGCCGGTTCTCTGTATATGGTAGGTGATTGGCGTCCTCATGTGGTAAGAGCGTTTAAAAAATAAGTGAAGGGGAGAAAACTCTCCCCTTCACAATGCCTTTACTTTGTTTATGTATCTGCTGAGTATTTCGTTTCTATCTATCTTCCATATTTGAGGGGTAAGCCCGTATGTCTCTTTTACAATTTTTAAGATGGTATGGTGCAGATCTTCTGGGGTAAACGATTTACCGTGCTGTGAAAATGAAGTGCCCTTCATAACCTCTGGTGGGGCAAATACCATACCGGCATTCGGGGGAAATGGTTTCATTCTAATAGATGCATGCATAAGCATGCCTTTGCGTGTTTTTCTTACGGCTATACCTGCAATCTTCTCTCCGTTTATGCCAATCTCATAGCCTGTTGACGATGTGAAACAGCCTTCATGTTTGTGATATTCATCTTCAGCGGTCCTTGATAGAGGAAGGTTTGTCAGCTGAAACAGTGCTTCTCTCAGTATGTCTGATAGTTCTGTGTATGCATCCTTTGCCCTTCTGGGCAACAGCTCTGCCGGTAAATAGAGGGCAATAGATATATCACCATCGTGAATAACAGCTTTGCCTCCTGTTGGTCTTCGTGCAATTACATAACCACTCTTTTGTATAAACTCTTTGTTAAGTCCTGATGTGTCTTGAAGATAACCCAGGCTTATGGCATGGGGATGCCATGTAAAGGTATGTAAAGCGGGTATGTTTTCATCAAGCATGTACCAATCTATGGCCATGAGCGTATGACCATGTTCGTTTTCTGTAAGTATGTGTCTTAATATCATCAGCCACCACCCACAGGCGATATGATGGTAATACCTTTTTTCATATCCTCTTCTGTTATTGGCTCATTCCATCGCCATATTGTGTCTCCTACTGTTATAGCACTAACAAGTCCTTTGTTGATACCCAGCTTTTCTATAAGGTCATTAGGGGTAAATGGTACATCTATATCTACGGTAATGGTAGATTTTCCACCGGAAATATACTCTTTAGCATGTCCAGCGACCTTTATGGTGATTTCCATAACACCACCTCCGGTGGTATTGTAGCATTAAAAAAGGCCCCGCGTGCGCGGGGCCCGATAGCCTCTTTTATGAATATTACATGTTTTCTTCAACAAATTCCAGAATGCCAAGTTCCTGAAGTTTTTCCTTTGTTGGTCGTCCGTTCTTGTCCCAGCCACGCTTTGCATAGTAATCATCAAGGAGTTTATCAAACTCTTCCTTAGGAATAACGGCACCCTTGGCTGGTCCTGTTGGAATAGGCTCTTCAAGCCATCTCTTTGGTGGATAGTCCCAAGATCTGCCAAAACCGGGTTTGTGTCTGAACCAAATCATACGGGTGAGGTTCCATACACGTTCTGCAGCTTTCAGCATATCCTGGAGTGTCCAGTCAATGCCTGTAGCTGCAGACAGGAGTTTGGCGTAGTATTCAAGGTCAAGTCCCAGCTCTACCCACTGCAGACGGCATGTGGTTAGCATATCAAACATTGGTCTGATGTGCTGCAGTTCAATGACCTTATCTGCTGTCTCAGGTGTAATCTTGTGGCCAACGGAAATATCGTATGTGATAGCCCATGCTCTGTTGTGGTGGGCACCAATGTCGGCCGTTGCGTATGCAAGCATCATGCCTGGAGCCCATCTGGATTCATAACCAGAGATTTCCTGGCCTTTAACCTGCATGGCGAACTCGTGACCGGCTCCGAAGTAATCGGCGGCATATTTCACACCTTCTGCCAGTATCTTACCAATGCCTTCTCTATATGCAATCTTTTCAAGAAGATACTCTGCAGTTTCAACATCATTCCACTTGAGCTCTCTACCGTCTACCATGGATTTGGGGATAATACCCTTCTGGAAGGCCTCTATGGCCCAACTGATAACTGCTCCCGATGATATTGTGTCAAGTCCCAGATTATCTGCTACCCAGTTGAGATAGGCAACATCGGCGACATCTGTGTTGATTCCGAGGTTACCACCCATGAGGGCCAGTGTCTCATACTCGGGACCTTCAACGACATATTCTTTTCCGCGATATGTGAATCTCATAACCTTACCACATGGGGATGGACAGTTATAACAACCTTTATGTTTGACATCGTATGTCTCAATCATATAGCGACCATCAATCTTCTCATAGTTTTCAAGATATGCAGTGGAGAAGTTGCGGGTTGGAAATGCACCATTTTCATTGGACCACTGCACAACAGATGTTGTGCCGTATTTGACCCAGAAATCATAGTTATCAGATTTTGTGCATGCTACAATGGCCTCTCTGGCAATCTTCTTAAACTCTTCATCTCTGGCATACTGTATCTTGCCACCAGAACCTTTGACGACAATGGCCTTAACCTTCTTGAAGCCCATTGTTGTACCAACACCGGTACGGCCTGCCTGTCTACCGAGGTCGTGATGAATCATAGAGAATTTGGCAAGGTGTTCGGCGGCCGGACCTATAACAAGCACTTCTGCATCCTGGCCATATCTCTCCTTTAAAATTTCTTCTACCTCAAATGTACCTTTACCCCAGAGATCGGAGGCATCTATAAACTCAATCTTGTCATCTTCAATGTAGATGATAACAGGCTCTGGAGAAATGTCTTCAAGAATAAGACCGTCCCAACCGGCATCTCTCATGGCTTTAGATATTTTTCCACCAACATTGGAGTCACCATAACCGCCTGTTAGTGGGGACAGATGGCCGATGTCAAATTTACCAGAACCAGGGGTTTCCGTGCCAGATAGAGGACCTGTCATAAGGTACAGGTTGTGTTCTGGTGTCAGTGGTTTTACGCCTTTCTGCTCTTTCCATACATAGTAAGCAATGAAACCACGGCCACCAATCCAGTTTCTTGCCATCTCCTCGGTGACCTCATCAATTTTTACTGTTCTTGTTTTCAGGTTGATTCTGGCTATTTTCCCCGCATAACCATAGAGCATAACAGCTCACCTCCCATATATTTTTAGCCTACTACTGCAGGCTCAATGACCAATTTACCTTCATCAAAACGTTTCCAGTTAAGTTTAGTGATATCGTAGGCCAGCTCTTCGCCAACGATCCACTGTGCTAAGATCATGCCTACTGATGGACCAAACATAAATCCGTGTCCAGAACCGCCGGCTAGTATCCACAGACCATCGTAAGCATCAATGGGACCTACAATGTGGTGATGGTCGGTTGTCATATCGTAAAATCCTGCCCACTGTCTGACAATGTGGACATCTTTTAGGAAAGGCATAACCTCAAGTATTGTAGAAGCCATTTTCTTTAAGAAGTGCCAGGAAGACTGAATATTATAATCTTTTGGATCAAACCAATGTTCAGGATCGTCGGGGGAAACGCCCATGATAAATCCTCCATGGGGCCTCTGCTGTGCGTAGAAGTCTTTGGAAAACGATATAACCATGGGGTCAAGAAATCTTGCCAGAGGTTCTGTAATGAGTATCTCGTGTTTTTCTGCCCATAGTGGAATGTCTACACCTATATCTTTTAGTAACTTTGTAGACCATGTGCCAGCGGCTACAACAATGTTTCCACCGTATATAGGCCCGTCTGGAGTTTCTACTCCGACAACCTTTTCACCTTCGGTTAGCAGTTTTAATACAGGAGTGTATTTTCTCAGCTCTGCTCCTAAACGCTTAGCTGCTTCTATATATGCAAATGTTGTATAAAATGGATCTGCGTGTCCGTCTCTGGCATGGTATGTGGCTCCAACAACGCCGTCTAAGCGAAGCATAGGCCACCTATAGTGAACCTCTTCTGGGGTAAGGATTTCTGTATTGATACCTATTTTGTGCTGAACTCTAACATTTCTTCTCAGATTTTCCATTTCCTCTTCAGAATATGCCAGCACGAGGTATCCACCTTGGTGAAGCCCTATGAGTTCTTTCGGATAATCAAGTTCCTCATGGAGGTTTTCAAACTTTTCCAGTGATATCTTCATGAGGCTAACATTAAATTCTGTTCCAAACTGGGCCCTAATACCGGCTGCACATGACCCCGTAGCTCCGGCTGTAGGGAAGTCTTTGTCAAGGATGAGAATGGAACCGGCCTTTCTTTTTGCAAGTTCATATGCGACGACGGCACCGCTTATACCTGCTCCAACGACGATATAATCATATGTTTTATTCATTATCTTCCACCTCCACTGCGGTGGCGAATGTAATGTTCTTCATAGGGGGTCTTATCATAGTAGGCCTCATTGGCACTTTATCCGGTGTGGTATTCCAGTAGCGGGCCAATTCGCGGAGGATAATAGGTCTACATGTCTTACCGCCACATGGTCCCATTCCAGCCCTTGTGTATCTTTTTACTTCGTCATAGGTGGTGTATCCCAGTTCATAAATAGCCTTTCTAATATCTGCCAGAGTCACATCTTCACAACGGCATACGATTACCTTTTCGGGATCCATAGGGCTTCACCTCCTCTTAAAGAAACGCACCTGAAGGGCATAGCCCTTTGGCACTTTTATGGTTACTATAGGTGTCTTGTCTTTCTTGTTAACAGCAGGTAAGTGCACAACTTTTTCAATCGTTCCTTCGCACACAACTCTTCCTTCGTGATTGAGACAATCTACGGTTTCTCCTACTTCTGGTAGCGGAAATTCATATGGTATAGAGACACGATCCCCATCTTCTTTACTGCCATCTACTAAGGCTATGGCAAGACCCGGACAGGCTGCTACGCATAGTGCACAACCTATGCACTTGTCAAAGTCTATCTGGGGGATAGCTGTTAGTTTTTCCATGGTAATGGCTCCAGTAGGACAGGAAACAACACAGGGATTGCAAGGTATTTCCTGCCAACATTCAATCATGGCCACGGCACCTTTTTTCATACGCTCTGCTGGAGGTGCCTTGGCAAGTATATCTTCTTTGGTTGGAATTCCATCAACAGGAAGCATTACTGTAGCCCCCTTTCTTTTGCGGCCTCGTGGAGTTTATGCAGACCTTGACGCAATCTTTCCAGTAGTGGTGCATCTCTTAGCTGAGAGAGTTCTTTTTTCCATTCTTCTATTGCTTCATCGTTAACATCAAATCCTAAGTCTTTTGCGGCTACAGCACCGGCTATTTTGCCTTCCAGTGCTGCTGTTGTGGCCTCTTCAATACCTGAGGCATCACCGGCAACATATATCTCAGGTTTGTTTGTCCTCATGTTTTCACTGTGAACAGGTACAAGTCCACCAAGCTCGGGTATCCATATCAGTTCAACACCAGCCTGATACATAAGGTCTGTTAGCGGTGAAAGGCCTATAGATATGGCTATAGTATCCACATCAAGTTCTTTTTCGGTGCCGGGTATAGGTTGAAATTTTTCATCTATCTCGGCAATGGTGGCACCTTCTACCCATTTCGTACCCTTTATTTCTATGACAGTGTGTTTCATATATAGTGGAATACCCATTCTTCTAATCTTGGTAACATGAACCCAATATGCACCACCCAGTTTAGGTAAAACATCAACAACTGCTTTGACCTCGGCCCCGGCCTGGGCCAGCTGATATGCCAAGATAACACCGATATTACCGGCACCAACAATGAGATATTTTTCACCGGGGAGCACACCGTATACATGCATCATAGTTTGTATGGCACCGGCTCCATACACACCGGGAATATCTGCATTTTCTATAGGCAGTGTTTTTTCCTGTGCACCTACGGCTATAACAACTTTTTTCGGATATATGGGAATAAGTTTTCCCTCTTTTTCTATCATCCATGCACCATCGTCGTAAAGTCCTATGGCCTCGCTGGATAACATAACGGTGATGTTCTCATGTTCTTCTACTGCTTTTGACCATTCTTCTGCCAGCTGAATACCTCTTGTACCGGCACCTTTTTCGGCCCATCCAAAGAATTTGTGAGTTTGTTTGACAAGCTGTCCTCCCAAGTGGGCTTGCCTTTCTACTAAGGTGACAGAGGCTCCTGCACGGGCTGCTTCTATGGCGGCATTCATACCAGCTGGTCCTCCACCAATAACAAGAACATCAGTTTTCATAGTGCAGTGCCCCCTTTCCCTTGATACGCTCAACACGCATGCCTTCTTTCAGTGGTGTAATGCATGTTCTAACATTGGGTACACCGTCTACTGTCATAAGGCAAGATGAGCAATTTCCTATAGCACAATAAAAACCACGGGGCCGATGGAGTTTAAGACTTTCTCTAAAGACCTTTACACCGTTTGCTACCAAGGCAGATGCAATTGTATCTCCTTCATATCCCCACATCTCCTTGCCTTCAAAGTAGAATTTTATCTTTTTACCTCGCTTAAATGTGAGTATGGGATGGTTTTCTATGCGTTTCAAGTTTTCACCCCCTCCAGATTATTTCAAAGTTATTCTATCATTTATGCATAAGTTTTTGGTAGTTCTATTGTTTATGCATTGAATAATGTTGGTAAATATCAGATAGAACCAGTAATATCCAGAAACCTTCTGCAAGTTTGAAAATTATGCCAAACATGAATCTTTCAATAAAGGGAATGCGTACAAGAAAGAGGGTAAATATCCAGAGCATAAAGAGAATAAGAGATCCAATGGCTGTTCTTTCTGGTGTGCCTCTGGAAGGGGCGATCTTGCTTCCTACATAGTAAAATAAGGCAGAAAGACCGGGAATACTAAGTCCGATGAGAAGTGAGTTAGTAATATTCATTGTAAGCAGGGTGTAGTTCCACCGTATAGAGATATATGCAAATGCCATGTATATACTAGCCCCCAATGACAGAGATAAACCTGCATATTCTGATAGTAGTTTTTTCCATCGTCTAACATCTCCTGGAAGTAATACGGCGG
>JAMORD010000085.1 GCA_027063755.1 bacterium
TACAGAGGAAAAGGCAGGTTTCCACCCCCTATGGGTAGGCTAGAAACTAGAATTTGTGGATGCAATACCAAACGATGCTATAAGTTTCCACCCCCTATGGGTAGGCTAGAAACCGCAGAATGATACTCTGCACTTCATTTTATCATCTTTGG
This sequence comes from bacterium, assembly GCA_027063755.1. Lineage (GTDB taxonomy): Bacteria > Coprothermobacterota > Coprothermobacteria > Coprothermobacterales > JAADFF01 > JAADFF01. The sequence continues at coordinate 153 of JAMORD010000085.1, forward strand.
TTTTTTCCAAGGTATTATATACCTATGTAGAAATGTACAATAATATACAATGATATATTTATTATCTAGCATTCGGGAACTTCTTAAATTATTCTAAATAATAAAATGAATAGTAAGAATCTTTTAGAATCTTGATGAAGAATAATACTGTCTTATCATTGATAGTAAAAGTCGTGCTTTCTATGTTAATTTTAGATATAATAACAATGGGCAATACGAGGATATATTATTGGAGGTGAGTGCCAGTGATAGCTACTGCAATAGCACTGACTATCGTGTCCTTTATTGTTGTTGCTTATCTCATTTATAAAAATGGAAAGCTCCATAGGGTAGATGCCTTATTACCGTTTATATTGGCACTCCCAGGGTTGTATCTGCATCCGGAACTTGCTATATATATAGCCATTATGACTGTGTTTTATACTGTTATTATTGTCCTTATATTTACGGTATATAAGGGTGCCCAGAAAGGCTTTTTAGAAGAGTAAAAATACAGAAAAAATCTGTTGGTTATTTGTTAGTGTGCATATATTTTCTTATTGTTGTTCAGCAAACCCAGGGGGAATTCTAGTAAACGGTAGAACAAGTAGTAAGTTTGCAAAGAGTGCTAATATTGGCCCTCTTTGCTTTTTAGTATGTTTTTATATGGCACTACTTCCCTATCTAGGTTAAATAATTTGTCTGCAGAGCATCTTATATGCTCAACCAGTGGATGCACATCTTTAATGGGAATGGTAACAATGATGTCTTTATGGTCTTGCCACAATTTTTCTACTACCTTGGCAAATTCTATGTTTAGAAGTTCCATCTTGCCTATCTCATCTATAACTATTGTGGTATCTTCTGGTGTACTGATGAGTTTTTCTATTACAGGTTTGAGGTTTTCTGGGAACACGGCATATTTGCCTACTTTAAAGGGGGAGTGGCTACCCACTCGCGCCAGAGGTAGCCTTTCTCCCCATGTTGTTACAATATCAAAGCCATATCGTCTGCCTGACCGTCTAATTTCTTCTGTGTAAAATCCTACAGCATCTATGTGTTTAACTATTTCCCTGACCAGTGTTGTTTTTCCGCTTCTTGGTGAGCCTGTTATGGCTATTTTCACGGAGATACACCTCCAAATTTTATGAGGTATCTGAATAGGTCACTGTCAGGAGATATGACTATAATGGTGTTTTTTAGGTGTGTGCTGTAAAAGTCCATGGTTTGCAGGAATGTATAGAATACAGGGTCAAGTTTGGCAACTTCTGAGATAATTCTCTGTGCCTCAGCATCTCCTTCACCTTTTAATATTTCTGCCTTTTTGTATGCATCTGCCAGTATTTCTTTGGCTGTTCTGTCGGCTTCTGAGCGAATGCGTATGGCCTCACTTTGACCTTCGGCTCTGAGTTTGGCGGCTTCTCTCTGCCTTTCGGCTATCATAGACTGGTATATGGCCTTTTCGTTTTCGGCTGGTATGAAGACCCTCTTAAATCTTATGACCTCTACACTAACCCCATAACCTTTGGTGGTAAGGCGGGCGTTATCTATTATTTCTTTCTGTATGGCATCTCTTTTTTTATAAAGTATATCGTCGTACTTATTTTTGCCTACAACAACTCTAACAGCAGAATATATGGCATCGTCAAGTCTCTCTTGCACACCGGGTATGGTTTTTACCCTTTGATAAAAAGTTAATGGGTCTGTAATACGAAATAGGGCTATTGTGTCCATAACGATATTTTTCTTGTCTTGAGTAACCACTGTAACAGGCTCGGCATCGTATTCAAGTAGTTTTTTGGTGTATATATGCACTGTGTCCATGAAGGGAATACGAACATACAAACCAGGTGATTGTATGACCTTAATAACTTTACCAAATCTCAAAACTACAGCCTGTTGGTCTGTGCGAACAATAAAAAGTGCCGATGTACTAATAAGCAATATGGTGATGACAATAATGATGCCTATGGCTTTCCATATTTTCCCTTTCATTTGTCTTCACCACCTTGAGAGGAGATATTCTGCTCAAGAGACTGAATGAGATTATCAAGGTTGATAATTTTCACACCATCTCCTACAACGATGAATTTCACTCCATTTTCAGACATCTTTTTCAGGGCCTCGTAGAAGAGCTCTGTTTCAACAACTTTGGGGGCTTCTGAGTGTCTTTGTATAAGTAGTTTTAACCTACCGGCACGACCTTCAGCCTCTTTAATGCGCTGATATTTGTATGCTTCGGCTTCATTAATGGTTTTAGAAGCTGTACCTTTTACCTCAGCAAGTACTTTGTTGGCATAACTCTGGGCTTCCAGTATAGTCTTTTCTTTCTCCGCCCTTGCAGAGATAACATCGTTAAATGCCCCTTGAACTTCATCAGGTGGCATAACATCCTGTATCTGCACAGCTGTTATATTTAGTCCATATCCAAGGTTTCTCATAATTTCCTGTATACGTTGTTTGGTTTCTGTTTGCACAAGCTCTTTGCCTGTTGTCAGTATTTCATCAAATGAGTGAGATGCCACAACCTGCCTGAATACACTTTCAGCAGTGTCTCTGATAATTTTCTCCAATCTTGTTTTATCTGATGGTAGATTAATAACATATTGGGCCGGGTCTGATACTTTATATTGCATGGCCCAGTATACATGAACGATTTTGTTGTCTGATGTAAGCATTTTGCTTTCGTTGGGAACATCTTTATATTTGGCCGGTGGTCCTGGGTCTATGGTACGGTAGCCAAATTCATATCGTCTTATTTCCTCTACAGAGACGATTTGGACACTATCAATAAACGGTATTTTGAAGTGAATGCCGGCATCTTTGATGTCCATAAGCTTACCAAAACGAAAAACAACGGCTTGGGAGCCTGTTGGAACAATGTAAAAAGAGCTGTATAGGAGATATAAGATAAATAAGGCGATGATAATACCCCATATGGATATTTTACGGTTTTTTATACTTATATGCTCCCTTGTAGGAATTTTAAACTCTGATTGCATATACTTCACCTCCACCGCCATTGTATCATGAGTGTGTTGGTGTAGATGGTTTTTATTAAACTCTTTTCACATGCTGAGCTGTGGTGTATTGAGTGATGTATTGTGGTAAAGTCTATATATAGCGGAGGTGATGAAGTTGAGTGCTTTATACGATAAGAAATTTGTGCAGATATCAGGTGGGCTGCACGGTTTTGCTATAGAGATGCCGGTAGATGACTGGAAAAAGACATATGCTTTGTCTTCTCATAATGTTAGGGTTTTATCGGCACCAGGTGTTTTTAGGGCTGTTGTTATAGGTGAAACAGAGGAAGAGGTTGAAGATCTATTTCGTATGATTAGAGAGAAGGTTCACCATATAGACGATACGGTAGATGTTGAGAGATTCCTTTCTATTATTCGCAGGGTCATTTATAAATATCTGGAGGATAAAGTTGTTGGTGATATTGCCCCTTATGTTGTTTCGTCGGTTTCTACACTTGGGTTTGACGATGTTGAATCCAGTTTGGTGGTTATTCCTACTCCTGAGACCACATATGAAACAACGGTTTCAGGTATTAGTGGTGTACTCGTTATGAAGATATGGTTTGTACCCATTGGTAAGACAGAAGATATTTTGTATCTTATGGGGGCATTGCCGGCATTTAATCCGTCAATTATTATAGATAGTGTAGATATGCCGAGCACTATTAAGGTGCCGACTATTGTGGCATCTGGAGTGGCTTCTGATAGGTTGGGTAATACCTTTGTTGTGGCACCGTGGATTATTGTACCTACCCAAGAGGAGAAAAAAGGAAGAACTTTTATAGATAATATTTTTTCCATTACATCTATGGATTTCTTGCCTCAAGAACTTATAAAGCGTAATACGCTTGATGCGTTTAGGGGTAGATTGAAGACATCGCTATCTATTGTATTTAACCGACCTTCTGCCAGGCTACTGACGCTTATGGATATTACATCTCCCTTGCGTTCAAGGCTACTTCCAGAGGATATTGTGGCGATAATTCCCCGCATGGACCTCATTGGGTTTAAGCGAATCTTCAGGGTTATCAGGACATCTCCTGTGAAAGATATAGTGGCATATCCGGAGGTGAAAGTATGAATATTATTGTAGATAGAAAGTATTCCACTATCAATAGTGATCCTTCTCTAAGCTTCTTTGCCCTGTCGGTATCTGCCAAAGATGTGCATACAAGGGCACTTGCCGTTTACTTTAGTGCTATGATGGGATTTTTGTTAGATATAGATGTGCCACTGAAGGAAGATGGTTTATATGCGGTTTCTGAGGGTGTTTATCTCTTTGGTAAGCAGATGACAGGAGAGTATTTACTGTATATTGTAGGAGATTATGAAGGTGTAGACAAGGTAATGGTGGATGTATTTAACTTTTTGACGGGGAAAAATGGCAACTTAGAGGAGATGGGGAAAGTCTTTGACCGTATGTCTGCTTTGGTTCCACATATTCCTGCTTATCCTTCCCCTGTTACAGCTCTATATAGGTTTGTGTGGGAGAAGATGCTTCATATTGAACCGACTGACGATGTAGATGTTATGTACCTCAATAAAATCAGTCTTATTTTGAAACGCTCTGATACAGCACTGGCCTTTACCAGCCTTGAAAAATATGCAACCCATGTTAGTGATAGGCCTGTTCTGGTAGTAGGAGATCTGCCTGCGGAGTATGAGTATGTAGATAAACTTGTTAGTGGTATTAGTTATAAGGGAAGGCTCTATTTGCATCCTCTTAGGAGTTTAGATGATGTGTATTATGGATATGTCACCAAACTCTGGTATCAAGATAAGGGATATGGTGTCATATATGAAAGGATAAGAGACTATCTACTTCTATATGTATACGGAAGAAAGAGTATTCCTTCACTTCCTCGTATAGATGATATGGAACACTATAGATTACTGTGGCGAGAGATGTTTGTTGATCCAATAGAGCGAATAGAGATTCTTTCTGTTGCCGGACATGTTCTTACCGATGATGTAGATATTGCCGATATTGTAGATGGTATGTGGGATGATGTGATGACAACTGAGTTTCAAATAAGGGGGAGAGATTAGTGGAAGACACGACAAAAACACTCTTGCCTTTGCCGGTTAGAATAAAGCATATCTCTTGGGATGTGTGGGTGTTTTTTATGTTGTTTGTTTGGATTGGTGTTTTCCATATATTGTTTTCCCCCATGGTTGTTAAAAAACAGCTTTTGCTTGAATGGCTACCGGAAATGGCTAAAAAAGCTCCGGAGGCCATAAAGATGGGCAAAGATGTAGAAGCTGCAATTAGTATGGCATCTACACTAACTTTTACACTGTTGGATATATCTCTTAGGAGTATTGCATGGTGGATTTCTACATATGCTGTGCTTAGGTATGCGATTTCAGGTAAAGGTATTAAAGCGTTTCTCGTTCCTGTAGAGGATAAATACATGCTTGTTGCCGATAGACTGAAAACTTATAGAGTGATGATACTTTTTGCAACGGTACTTGCTGCTGGACTTTATGCAGTAAAAGATTATATAATATACACTTTGCTTGTATCCAAGGGTATAGATCCTACCTCTGCTGGTTGGTTGTTTATTAGTAATCTTGGGGGCATTATATCTATGATTGTTGTAACTATTGTCTGGGTGCTTCTTCCCGATAAATGGCTTGCCAAGATGTGGCTTGTTAGAGCTGCACTGAATAAAGAAAAAAATACGGTGCTGTCTATTGATATTGCTCCACGGAATTTTGTAGGATACTTTGTTGCTTTTGCTATGGTATCTGCTGTGGTTGTGCTTATCACATATCCCAGCGTTGCCTACTTTTTACCACTTGTTTTTCTCCCACTCTTGATAGAATGGTGGATGGGGGGCTTGGTTGTTTCTTTGTTTGTGAAAATGCTAACAGGGTTTGTAAAACCATCTATAAGTATAGAGAGCGAGGGTATATGGGTATAAAGGAATTATATGTTGTAATGCCAAAATGGGAACGATGTGCAGGTCGTGAATGGCTTTATCATCTTGTAGGTGAGTTTATGCGAAGACATTATCGGGTCACGGTTATTGCCCCTATGTCTATGTATCCACCTGATATATCTGTAGATGTGTTTTATATTCCCCGTGAGGTGCTGACTCCATATACATCAGCACCATTTAGTATGCCATCACATATAAGAGATCTCATTCTCTCTGGGAAAAAGGTAATTATTTCTTTGCCCTATAGTTCGTTGGTGCTATCTTTGTTGTCTGTTATGAAAGATATTAAAGGGCAATATTATGTTATATGGCATCATATGTGCAAACCCACATTCTTGGGGGTGGAGAGAAAGGCTCACGCAAAGGTTCTTGAATATGCCAAAAAGGTGTTTGTGCCATATCCTGGGATTCCCCTGCCAACCGCCAATGCTAATGTTGTCAGTGCCCCATTACCCCGAATAGATGTATCCTTTACGACATATTATCTCAGGGTGTTTTTACCAAACTTAAAACTATATGAGCCTTTTCCCTATAGAGCAATGCTTAAGGTTAAGGCTGGTGCTACTCCGGCTTCATTGCCGGGTGAGTGGAAAGAGATATGGAGAGAAGTGCTTGATAGCGAACTTCCCACACTGAGGGATACTTTTGTATGGTATAGCCATGAGATATGGGAAGGGTTTTAAAACTTCTTTTTTTACGGTTATACTTGTTATTGGTTTAGGATTTGTATTTTCTTTGATGTCTCATAGGCCTTCGTCTCAATCATATGTTTCTTTTCCACAGTATTCCCATAAGCAGGTGAAAATACTACAGCGATATCTTGACTGTAAACCCTACATAGGTTATGAAAATATGTATAAGGTGTGGCGGTATGAAGCTCATATGGCTTTTGAAATGAATATTGTTGTTGCTCCTGTATATAGAGCCAAAAACATTGCTACTTCTATTGCTCCTAGGGTTGGTTTGCCTCCAGACGATAAAGACCTTATAGCCTTTGCCAATATTATTGTTATGAGGGAAGATCTTATATCATGGTACGGCAAACATGTTGAGCAGAAAAGTGTTCGTTTATTTCAGAAAACACATGTGGGATATCTGAGATGGAATGAAGGTAATGGGTGTTTAGATTATTCATTTCTTCCTATATATGCTCTTCCATATCATCTTAGAAATATAGATATAGAAGCCACATGGGGAAAGGCAAGACAAATGGGACTAACTATTACAGGGTATGTTGATGGAATTTATATAGAAAAAGTTTTGTATGGGCACTAATTGTTAAGAGTATTAAAAACTTGGCTATTCCTATTTGTGAGAATCGTTTTATAATTTCAATGACACCCATAGGAATGGAGGCCGTTATGACACCAGATGATGCACTGATGAATGAAATTATGGCTGAAATGGGATTTGACCCATACAAAGGGAAGTTTGGTAAAGGCTGGTTTCGGTATATAAAGGCTATAAAGGGAGGTCTTCTTGGAGAAGTTGGTTCCTATTACCTTCATGACTATATTCTCATAGAGTATCCCTCCAAAGAAGACATTATTTCTATGCTAACCCCCGTAGATGGGGTTATGACGCAGAGAATTGCCCTTGTAGCAGACCATTGGGACGAGAAACATGTTTCTAAGAGTTTCTGGTTTGGTTTAAAGGGTTTTGCCGAGGTGGCTTATATCTCACCTCATGCAGAAGGGAAATATGCTCCTAAAAAGTTTCGCGA
>JAMORD010000086.1 GCA_027063755.1 bacterium
ATATACAGCCTCGTCTACATTAAGTGGCTTATATCTACCTTCCCTATACCACTGGGCAACTTCTGTTTGTTCAAGCACAATAAGTGGAAAAATACGCACACCTTGTAAGCGATGCTCTTTACTCCACATGGGGATATCGTATATCTCGTCTCCCTCACAAGGCAACCCTATCATAAACTGACCTATCACATGAATGTCTGCCCCATGAAGCAACTCAATAGCCCTTTCCACATCGGCTACAGTATGTCCTCTATTGACACATTGAAGCACCTTATCTGACAATGATTGTATCCCTATTTCAACAGTTGAAACATGAAGTTCTATAAGCCTTTGTATAATGTCAGGAACAATAGAGTCAGGCCGTGTGGAAAGACGAATACCTTTTACCTTACCACTCTTTATAAACGGTTGGAGTCTTTCCATAATCTCCCAACCTGTGCCAGACCACAAAGGTGTTCCCCCATATATAGACACTTCATCGTAAACACGATTTGATCGCTCTAAAAACTGAAAGGCCTCCTCAATCTGCCGTTGATATTCATGAGGTGGTACCCCCGATGAAGCCCACTGATTGCAGAAACTACATCTAAAACGGCACCCGGTGAAAGGTATAAAAATAGGATAAATACGCTTACTTTTTCGCTTTGCCATCTCTCACCAACACCATCAGTGCCTTATGAGCCGCATCTTTCTCAGCTTCTCTGATGCTGTGCCCCATACCCTGGGCCACAGGCTTATCTCCGATATATACTGTTGCCCTAAAGACTTTGCCATCTCTCATAACATCGTATCGTGGCATAACCCCCTCTTTACCCAATATAGCTTGGAGCTTACCCTTGGGGTCAAATGAAAACAATATCTCGTCAATTTCCTCTTTAGACGGCAATATATGATTCATGACTTTATAACCCCAACGTTTGGTTCTTTCAAAACCATAGGTAAGGTATAAATAAGCAACAAACGACTCAAATATGTCGGCAAGTGTACTCTCAGAAACGGGAAACTTATAAGATTTACCAACTCTAAGGAGCTGGCCTAACCCTATCTTCTTAGAAAGTTTGCTAATAAAACTATTATTGGTAAAATAAGCTTTTAAGAGTGTAAGACTTCCCTCATCAAGGTCAGGATATTTTTCAAAGAGATAACTGGCAACAATAAGCCCCCAAACACTATCTCCTAAAAACTCAAGACGCTCGTAATTTTTTTCATTATCAAATGAAGGATGTGTTAATGCCTGTCTCAGTAGCTGAGAACTTCCCTTTTTGGGATGACGCCAGAAATTGATCTTTATATATAAGGTGTCAGACTCCCCGGAAAATATCCCTTTCTTAGAATTTAAGATATTTTCCAAGAAGTGCCACAATGTCCCTCACCGTTTTTATATCGGGGGTAATATCTTCATCTTTTATCTCTATACCAAACTCTTGTTCCATTGCAAGAATAAGGTCTACCATATCCAGAGAGTCAACACCTAGTTCCTCTACAAGATTTGTATCCTCACCAATAGCCTCTTTTTTTACAGACAATGTGTCGGCAATAACTTCAATTACCTGCTGTGTCAATTTCTTTTCATCCATATTCACTCACCCCCTGACGCTATTTTTTCTTCAATTCTACCAACAATATCTGCTTTAGCAAGACGGTACATAACCTTCATTGCACTGTATACTGCCACTTCATCACTGCGTCCATGCATTTTCATAACAAGTCCCTTAACACCGAGAAATGGGGCTCCACCATAAGTTTTATAATCAAAGCGAGTTTTCATCTTGCCCAAGACACCTTTCAACAAAAAAGCACCTAACTTTGTAAGGAAACCTCCTTTTATAATCTCTTCTTTCAACACCCCTGTAACAAGATGTGATACACCCTCTGCCGTTTTCAAGAAGACATTACCGGAAAATCCATCGGTAATAACAACTTCATAGCCACCTTCCCATACTTGATGAGGTTCCACATACCCCCCAAACCAATCATAACTTTCCAACAGTTCTCTTGCCTCTTTAACAACCTGTTTCCCCTTTTCTTCTTCTTCACCTATATTAAGCAGATATACAGATGGATTTTCTTTACTAAGCATAGCCTCATAATAAACTCTACCTAGTATGGCAAACCCAGGGAAAAAGTCAGCCCTAACATCGGCATTGGCACCAAGGTCACCAAACACAAATGGCTCACCAGTCAGTGTTGGCATAGGTACCGCCAGCATTGGCCTCTTTACACCCTTAATACGACCAAGCAGTAAATAACCAGCCGTCAACACTGCTCCAGTGCTACCTGGAGATACTACACCGTATGCCTCACCGGCCTTAACAGCTTCAACGGCCTTCACAAGGGTAGAATTCTTCTTTGTCCTAACGGCCATTGTTGGCTTCTCGTTTGCCGTTATTTCCTCAGAACATTCTCTAAAAAACAAGCGATGCACCCCTTCAGCATAAGGTGCATCGCCCTTTAATCCATAAGCCAACACTTCAACATCATCTGTTTCAGATAAAAATCGTTTTATACCCTCAACAATAGGTTTAGGTCCGTGATCGCCGCCTCTTAAATCCACTGCTAAGACTATGGCCACGGCTCATCACTTCGCAGACTTCTCTACCTTGATATACTGTCTTCCCTTGTAATAACCGCACTCAGGACATACCATGTGTGCAGGTACCAGAGCACCACAATTGGGACATCTGGCCAATGTTACTGTGCGTGGTGTCCAGTGTGCTCTTCTATTTCTTGCCTGTCTGCGTGTTGGTTTCTTCTTTGGAGCTCCCACCTTCAGCACCTCCTTCTAACAGTTTCCTTAGCTCTGCCCATCTTGGATCGGCTGGCTTTTCTTCTATATCACCTAAATTGTATATAACAGGCTCCCTGTCTTTCTTTCTGTGTACAGGGCACAACGGCACGGTGCTGAGAGAGGTAATAATATAATCCCTCACCACCGACTCAACATCAAGTATACCATCTTTAAGGTAGAATGTGTTCATATCTTTTTGTGTAAGTTCTACCTCCTTATCATCACTATAGTCTGGTTCTCCAATAATAAACTCGTCACTTAGATTCACCTTTAATGTATCATCAAATGGTTCACCACACACAGCACACTTTCGCTTAATAACAACAGTGATAACCCCATCAAGTAGAAATCTATCTCCTATCTTCTGTAGTACCAACTTACCTTTAATAGGATAAACGACCTCACCCTCTATGAGGTCATCTATATGAATATCTTCTCCGTTAAATACAAGTTCGGCCTCTTCACTTCTTTGAAAGTTGTGAAGATTAACCTTCAATTTATTTCTCCTCCTTTGTCACTATCTCGTATGTATCTCTGGCAATAACAAGCTCTTCGTTTGTGGCAATAGAAAACACTTTAACCTTAGAATCGTCAGTAGAAATCAGTGCCGTACCCCTAACATTGTTCCTCTCTTTGTCAATCTTAATACCCAAGAACTCAAGGTCACGACACACAAGCTCTCTCAGTGGTGGAGAGTTTTCGCCAACACCGGCTGTGAACACAAGCACATCAAGGCCACCCATAGCAGCGGCATATGCACCAATGTATTTCTTGATACGATAGGCATATATCTCAAATGCCAATGTTGCCTGCGGCTCTCCCTCAAGATATCCATCTTCTACCTCTCTCATATCATATGTCTTACCACCCATTAATCCTAAAATACCACTCTTCTTATTGAGATACTTATCAACTTCATCAGCTGTCATATTGAATTTACGCTGCAGCCATAGAGGAAGTGCTGGGTCTATATCACCACAGCGTGTACCCATAACAAGGCCTTCCAGTGGAGTAAAACCCATAGATGTATCTATAGACTTACCATATTTTACTGCGGCAACAGATGCACCATTACCCACATGAACGGTAATAATTTTTAGCTCTTCTATTGGTCTGCCAACGAGCTCCGCAGCCTTCTGAGACACATATCTGTGCGATGTACCGTGGAATCCATAGCGACGCACCCTATACTTCTCATAAAGTTCTATAGGTAGGGCATAGAGATATGCATGTTTAGGCATTGTCTGATGGAATGCCGTATCAAACACACCAACCATGGGAGTATCGGGCATAAGCTCTTTACAAGCATAGATCCCCATAAGGTTTGCCGGGTTATGCAGGGGAGCCAGCTCAATATTGTCTTCAAGGGCCTTAATAACATCATCGGTAATAAGAACAGAACCAGAAAATGCCTCTCCACCATGAACAACTCTGTGCCCCACGGCTCCTATAGCAGAAAGATCTTCAATAACACCAATTTCCTTATCTGTGAGTGTATCAAGAACCCACTGGAGGGCTACTTTGTGGTCTATCTTATCGGATCTGGTAAACTTCTGATAATCTCCGCTGCCTTTCTTATATTTCAAAAATGGCTCTTCAAGACCTATTCTCTCTACAATACCCTTGGCCAGAACCTTCTCCTCGGGCATGCGAATAACTTGAAACTTAATAGAACTACTTCCTGAGTTGAGGACCAGTATATCCACAACCACTCACCTCCGTTGAAATTTTTCTCTAAGTGCCTTCTCAACAGATGGAGTAACAAGACCTTCAAGTTTGCCTCCCAGCCTCGCTATCTCCCTTACTATTGTAGAACGTAAGAACTGATATTTTAAATCTGAAACCATGAATATCGTCTCAACATCTTCTCTCAGATGTTTATTGGCAAGGGCTATCTGCATCTCATATTCAAAATCCGAAACAGCCCTTAATCCCCTAATCATTGTCTTGTATCCGTGGGCTTTCATATACTCTACAGTAAAACCACTATTCTTATCTACAATAATGCGATCTTTAGGAAAGCCAGCATCTTCCAGTGCCAAATACACTAACCTTACACGCTCGTCTATATCAAAGAGCACTTTCTTATTTGCATTTTCAGACACAAGAATAACAACTTTATCAAATATACTAAGTGCCCTTCTCACGATATCAAGATGTCCCATGGTAATAGGATCATATGTGCCCGGATAGACTACAACCGAACAATTTTTTCCTGACATACTATATCATTCCCCTATCCTTCATCGCACCAACAACTTTTCTAATAGAGCTAACATATGCCCCTTTTCTCATATCAACACCGAATTCTTTGGCAGCATCAAACACATGCTTGAAAGCAGTCTTCATTTTATCTGACAGTCTCCTATCAACTTCTTCTTCTGACCAATAATAACCTGTTATATTCTGCACCCACTCAAAGTAAGATACTGTTACACCACCAGAATTCGCCAATATATCTGGAAGCACCATTACACCATTCTTATACAAAATCTCATCGGCCTCTGGTGTTGTAGGACCATTGGCAAGTTCTAAAACAAATTTAGCCTTAATATCCTCTGCATTATCAACGGTAATCTGATTTTCAAGGGCAGCGGGCACAAGAATATCTACCTCAAGGGTAAGAAGCTCGCTATTGGATATCTTCTCTGCCCCCGGAAATCCGACGACCGTTCCCCTTTCTGCCTTAAACTGCATTACTTCTGGTATGTTTAATCCGTCACCACTATAAATACCACCCTTAGAATCAGAAACAGCAACAACCTTTACTCCGGCCTCGTGTAAAAACAGCGCTTCATACGATCCAGCATTACCAAATCCTTGAACTGCTGCTGTAAGTCCTTCAAATTTCATAGCAACAGTTTTTAAAGCCTCTTTGAGTATAAAGAAACCACCACGAGCCGTAGCTGTACCTCTACCTTGCGAACCACCTATTGAAATGGGCTTCCCAGTAAATGTAGCTGGAGCCCAGTAGCCACGAAGTTTTGAATACTCATCCACCATATACCCCATAATCTTAGAATTGGTATATACATCAGGAGCCGGAATATCCTTTTCAGGACCTATTATCTGGGCAATGGCATCAACAAATGCACGGGATATTCTCTCTATTTCTGCATCGGACAGATCTTTAGGATGTATAGGGCTACCATCTATATCTCTAAAGCGAATACCGCCTTTACCTCCACCATAGGGAAGCCCTGCAGTGGCATTTTTAAATGTCATCCAACCGGAGAGAGCCATAACCTCTTCTTTTGTCACATCCCAGTGATAGCGTATACCCCCCTTTGTGGGGCCAAGTGCATCATTGTGCTGGGATCTCCAACCTGTAAAGATAATAGTCCTGCCATCGTCCATCTTTACAGGGAACCTTACTTCAAGTACCTGTTTGGGCCATTTAAGAATTTCCACAATGTGAGGTTCAAGATGCAAAAGTTCACCAGCAGATTCCACTTGCTTTTGGAAGGCTTCAAATGGATTTTTTGTCATAACCGCTTCCCCCTTCCGCACTAAACACTGTGCATAGGTATTGATACTGTTATTTTAGCATGGACAAGGTAAAGCGGAAAAATAATTGCTATATGTTAAACCCCGATACAGCCATTTGGTATTCTCCCAAAAGTGATTTTATAATTTCTTTCATTCAAACAATCTTGTTAACTCGACAAGCATTAGCACCGGCGAAGGCAAAGCCTTCCTCAAGATTACCCTTAGCTGCATTTGTTAGAGCCTCTGCTATACAATAGGGAGCTTTTCTTTAGTCACATGTTCGCAAACACTTCCAGCGGCATGTAAAAGGTTTTCTTATTCCAGCCTCTACTTCCTCTAAAAATTTGTTTCTTATAGCCCTACCTGGAAACCCCACCGGGCTTTTTATAAAGACAATATCTTCCAGTTTCGCTTGAATATATGTCTGTTTAAATCGTTCATCGGCATCACATTCATGTGTTGTCACAAACCTTGTTTCCATCTGGACACCATCGGCTCCAACCTCATTGATAACCTATAAATGTCCTTTCTGTCCCATATACCACCGGCAACAATAACCGGTATGAGTCTACCATATTTATCTTCCCATATTGTCAATACTTTCTTTATATCTCTTACAACATCAAACACATCTGGCGGATTTTCTAAATCTTCTCTTTTAAAACCCAGATACCTGTAGCCTTTGACCCCACAACAGCATCAGGAATAACAAAAAACAATACTTGCGGCTTTTCCCTATGATACCATATGCCAAAATTTAGTTTTCCAATCACTAATGCCAGACTTATTAAGAGCAGAAATCACTTGCAGGGGTAAGCCAGCTCCCATAATAGCCACATCTACTCCATTTTTCACAACTATAACTAGCGAATTTGCAAAATCTGTAAAATCTGCCATATTATTGCCCCCAAGGGATTGCTTGTTTGCTCTCTTACCTTATCTACCTCTTCTTCAAGGACAATTAATATTGCCTTTCTGGGATTTTTAAAAACACTATACCCGCAGTTGCCAACACTCCCAGTGTACTTTCCTTATACCCAGCAGATGCCAAGCAACACAGAGAAATACATACCTCCATCCCCCTTAAATAACAGGTAACCTTATTTAAAAATCACCAATCTTTAGTGGTTTTTTCTTCACATGCATCTCTCCCATTCACCCTCTTTAGAATGGAAGGAAAAACATATCGTTACAAAATAGAAAAAATAGAACAAGGGAGAGGGATAAGTCCCTCTCCCTGCACCACATATCCGAAAGGGGGAGTTACAACACATGGGCTACTCTTCTACTATCTGGGTAAAGGTTATCACCACTTTCCTCTCTCCTCCGTCCCAACCTACCTCTGCTCCAAATATTTCTGCTATAAACCTTACTGGCACATAGGTTCTACTCTTGTAGATTACAGGTATTCCCATGTCCTTGCCGTTGTAGTTTGTTAGGTCTATCTCTTCTTCTCCCATGCTCCCTATCACTTTTACTTTGGCACTTCCTCTG
>JAMORD010000087.1 GCA_027063755.1 bacterium
TATGTATACCACCCAGCAAGCTTAAATACACTGCCAGGATGGGCCTCTTTGGCCACATAAACGGCGTAAGATGATGCCTTTCTCATGGTCTCTTCTATTTTCTTTTTCTCCTCTTCAAAGTGTCTAAGAGAGTCTCTGGCACAGTTTAGGTTGTTCATGAGTATTTGTTTGGTCTTAGGGGTGCGAATATTTTTCAGGTTATCTATGATTTTTTCTATGGAGCTACTACAGTGTTCCATCTGCTCCTTTATGGCCCTTAATTCCTCTTTGAGGTCTTCAATATACCCGGCATGTACCTCTGTTCGGGTGCCATGTATGTTGCTCACAACGGGCACATATATATACTTTCGTGCCATGAGGCTGCCACCCACGGCTATGGCCCGTGGGTTAACGGCTATGATGTTTTCCCCAGAAAATATATGGCTGTGTCTGAAACCACCTGTTGAATATACACTACCACCAGATTCCACTGTAATTTCTATAAACTCTCGGGCATATACAAACCCACTGGCCTTGATATAGCCTTCTTTATCACCTGTGGCTATGCCGTTTATATATACATTGCCCCCGGCCTTGATATAACCGTTGTCAAGGGTGCCCCTTACAATGACATTGCCCTTTGCCTCTATGGAAAATCCCGGTAACACACTGCCCCTTACCTCTACATGTTTGACATTTTTGATGTTGCCCACCTCGTAGTCAAGGTCGCCGTCTACAATGTATACTTCTTCTATCTTGTATTTGCCCTCTTCTTTTACGAGAATACCGCTGGTGGTCGCTATAACCTTGTTGCCATCTACCTTTAAACCTTCGCCGATAATGGACTCAAGCTCTATGTCTTTGCCCGGTATAGGTGATATTTCCCTGTCAAATATGTCTCTGCCCGGTTTGCCCGGTGTCGGGGGGATTTTTTCTATGACTATGTCGCCCTCATTGACATATATGAGACTGGTAATCTCGTGCCAGTCTATTTTTCCTTTTTTTAGTGTAGGTCTGACTTTTTTCTCTTCTGGTATGACCTTGATGTATGCATTTTTACCGTGAATGGGGGGAATACCTCTGGCAACCACTTGGGGTATGCCGGGTTTCTGAAGGGCCATTGTTACGGCAGACTTGTCTATATACTTAGGACTAACATGATGTTTATTGATAAGAGCATTGTATATGTCATCTTCTGTCATATCTGTTCCATTACCTATAGCTGGGTAATATATTATTCTGCCAATAAGTCCATCGGAAGAGGTGATAAGTTCAAAGTATCCATTACTGTTTATGGGTTCGTCGCTGATTTTTATCCATTTTCCTTGATGTTTGTTAATATTTTTTATGAGAATGTCGTCTATCTTGGGAAGGTGAAGTTTAGACAGTAAAGATGATAGTTTGTTAGGTTCTATTGTGTTGTGTAGTTTGATAAAAGTGCCACGAGGTTCTGTTTTTATAGATATGCGACCGACTCTAACGACTTTAATGCCATCTCCAGACAATATATTCACCTCCCCCTGTTTATTATTATAAAGTTTCGTATAAGCAAATAGCCATAAGTTTGTTGTAGTGTATCTTGTGAATGTTTCTGGGGTGTTTCTGGTATGTATATATTGCCCAAGGGTAAAAAAAACCGAGGGAAGGAGGTGGTGTACCATGGTGAAGAAACTCACCCGTGAGGAGAAGGAGCAGATGTACACCGATCTGCAGGAGAGGTTTAATGTCCTCTTGGCAAAGGCCGAAGGCCTGAGGGACCAGATTAGGGGTATTGATGCTGCCATTGTGCAGTGGGGTGCCACACTGAATACCCTGAAGACTTTGAAGTCTATGGGTAGCGGTAAAGTGGTGCATATACCCGTTGGTCCCGATATTAAGGTTAAGGTCAAGTTGGAGGAGATTGACACTGTTATTATGAATGTGGGCTCTGACATTTATGCAGAATTCTCCTATGAGGATGTAGAGAAGAAAATAGAGGAACAGGTTGCGCTCTTGAGGGCCTTGAGAGACTCCCTTGTCACGGAGCTTGAAAACACCGTTAATGAACTCAAGGAGATTCTGCCTAAGGTCAGAGAGACAGGTCCCACAGAGGAGGAGTGATTCGCCATGGTACAGAAGGAGTGGGAATGGTACCAGAAGATACTGGAAGGGGCCCGCTCCTTCTATCTTGACCTGGGTGGAATACTTGTGGAGGTAGACAGACAAACTGCCGAAGAACACCTCCGCCAAAGGCTCAGGGAAGATACCACCTCCGAAGAAGGGAGCACCAAGTAGGTGCTCCCTTTTCTTGTGGTTTCCTGAGAAAAAGAAATTGGTGGGTTGAGAAAATTGTTATTTTTTGAGTATCCGTGCTGAAGGAAGTATTTTATAAGGGAAATTATAATATCTAAGTAGGAATTGTTAGCAGGGTGGTAGTGTGTTTAGATAGGGCTGTGGGAGGTGATTGTGGTGAAAAGACTCATGAAGGTTATCGTGTTTCTACTGATTATCTCTGTCTTGTTTGGTGGATATGTTTTTTATAAGGCATATACGCTTTACCAATCCATGCAGACGATAAAGTTTGTATCTGATTTCAATGGAGATCTGACAAAACTTGTATTGTATGCCGTTGAATCAAATATTGGTAATGATAAAGATATAAAGCTCTTATACGAGAAAATGTTAACAAAAATCAATCAAGATATAAGTAATCTTGATGTTCCTTTATCGGTAAAAGCCAATATAGATGATATTGTGAGACAAACACAGGACTTAGAAAGATTACTAGGTAATAATACGGCTGATGTAAAAAATATTAATACTAAAGTTGATAAAATTTTAGAAAGTATACATAACTTAGAATCAAGACTAATCAAGGACACATTATATTCCGTTGGTGGAATGCTTACTTTGGCTATTATTCTTGGAATAGTGCTTTTATTGGTTGTCTTATACGCTATGTATCTTGTAAAATCTATACTTGATGCGGTTAAAGAACTTGAGAGAATATCTGGAGATATAGAACAAGGTAATCTGAAACTTGATGCTCAAGTTAAGACTAACAATGAGGTTGGTGAGGCGCTGATCCGCCTTATAAAGGTTATTGATAATAGATTGGTTCCTCTGATAAAGGGGGTTATTGAAAGTGCAGTTAATCTTGATAGTATGGTAGATAGACTCAATGATTCTTCTGACCACCTTAGTAGTGTTGTTGATGAGTTTAGCCATCAGACCGATCAAGTATCCACCCAATCTTCTAACATGCAACAGGCACTGGGTAATGCTCTTGGTGCCGTGTCAGAGGTTCTTGCCGGTACATCTAATGTTGCCAATGCCGCTGTTTCCCTTTCTGAAGTAGCCTATACACTAGGCAATGTTGTTGAAGAGGGCAAAGAGAGTATGGAGTCACTTGGTAGTGCTATGAACAAAGTTGTTGAAAGCACTTCCAGTGCTACAGAGCGTATTAAAGAACTTGAGAAGTGGACAGAGCGTATTAACGAAATAGTCAATACAGTAAGCGATATAGCCGAGCAGACTAACCTACTGGCCCTCAACGCAGCCATTGAGGCGGCCCGTGCCGGCGAAGCGGGAAGAGGTTTCGCCGTGGTTGCCGAAGAGATTAGAAAACTGGCAGAGGGTAGTAGAGATGCCGCCGAGGAGATAGCCGGTGTGCTGAAGACTGTTACGAATAACATTAAGCAGGCTACAACGGATATGGAAAGTGTTAATGAGTCTGTAAAACTATCTGAGATGTCCAGAAATACCATGGAAAATGTTCTCAATAAGATTGTTGAAAGCACCATGAAAGTCAGCGAAGGTGCCGAATCACTGGCTGCACTTGCCGAAGAACAGACCGCCGCAGCCCAGAACATATCCAGTGAACTTGATTCTGTTAAAGAACTTGTTAATTCGTTCACCTCAGCTACAGCCAGCATTGCCAATGGTGTAAAGGATATCAGAGTAATCGTTGAAGAGATAGACAACATTGCACAGGAGATAGACCAGCTTTCTGGAGACCTACGTCACAGGGTATCCTTCTTCAAAGTATAGAAAGTCCCACTATACTTGCCTGTTTTCAAAGCCCCTGGCAAGCCAGGGGCTTTTGCTGTTATCAGGAGCGTTGCAGTATTGTCTGTTATATATTTGTCGTGTATGCCTTGTAAAATTATTTATATGTTATATCTGTGATATACTAACGGTGTGACTGTTGTGAAAGGTGGTGTCAAAATGATTGAACATCTTAGGCATCTCCGAAAACTTATACTTTCCCAATATCCTATTTTTAACGATGAGTATATGTCCCGCATCGCATCTGAGAAAATAGATTTTTCTTTAGAAGAAATAGACAAAGATGTTTATATTGTAAATGGTAAAAAACAAGGACATGTTGTGGCAAGATATATGGTTCCCGCTCAGAGAATAATGCATTGGAAAGGTAAAGACTGGGTTTCTCCTTTAATATTTTTACCACATGAAGAGGATTGGAAAAAGAGTAAGGTAGATTATACCCGTGGTATATATGTGCC
The DNA here is from genome assembly GCA_027063755.1 of bacterium. Taxonomy (GTDB): domain Bacteria; phylum Coprothermobacterota; class Coprothermobacteria; order Coprothermobacterales; family JAADFF01; genus JAADFF01. Next base: position 4,485 of record JAMORD010000087.1, read on the forward strand.
TGCGTATATGCTAAGTTTTATAAAGAAAATGTATTTTAGGTTGCTTTCGGATAAGAGTACCGAAGAAATAGATGATGTGTATGTTATTGATCTTATGCCCTCTGTGGGTACGGAGCGTGTAAAGGTGTATTGGGATGTGCCCTTTGTGTCCACATCATTTCCCGTATGGTATGACATTACCGATGAAAATGCCATATCGCAGATTTCGTATAAAAACCTTGTCATATTGCCACTGTTTGCAGAGCACGATGTTCTCTCATATCGTAAATACAGGGCTGTCAATCCTACCCAGAAAGGTATTCTGTGCCCTGTACACACTCCAGAGAGCAAGAAAATGGGTTTTTACCTATATATGGCCCATGGTGCTTCATATGATGAGCAAACATTTTCTATTGTGCCTGCAGAAGATGATGAGAAGCAGTTTAGCACGGCAGTGCTCCATGTGCCTTATTTTAACTACTCAGATGCCCCTCGTGTTATGATGGGTGCCAAAAATTATAAGCAGGCGGTAAAGGTTGATGGTGCAGAGGAGCCTGTTATTAGTACAGGTTATGAAACAGAGGCCCTAGGTAAGAATGCCCTTGTTGTATATGGCCTTTACAAAGGATACACCATAGAAGATGGCATTGTTGTCTCTCGCTCATTTGCTCAGAAGATGAAACACATAGATGTCGTGACGGTTTCTATAGATATTGGAGAGGGTATGTTGAAGACTTTAAATATCAATGTCAAGGTGGGGGATGTTGTCAAACCGTGGCAGGTGATTGCAGAGTATAGGCAGTTTGACAAGAAGAAAAAGGTGTATTTTCCATCGTTTGCCCCCGGTAGGCTAAAGGCCATAAGGCAGTTGCCCGATAGAGATTTTTTGCTGGCTTCTGCCTCGCTAAAGCCAGATAGTAAATATCAACTACCTGTGACAGTGGTCTTTGAAATAGAGGTTGAAAGACCCCTTCGTGTTGGCGACAAGCTAACAGGTAGGCATGGAAACAAAGGTGTTGTTTCCAAGATTGTAGATGACAAAGATATGCCACATGTTTATATTGACGGCAAGTATATACCGGTTGATGTGGTTATGACACCTCTTGGTGTTATATCGCGTAAGAATATTGGTGCCCTTATAGAGACCTCGTTTTCTGTGACTAAGAAGCATGGCCTGAATGTGAAGATGGGGCCATATGTACAGTTGGAAACAGGAGATATAGAGGCCGTTCGTAAGAAACTCCAAGATTTGGGGGCTGACAGATATGGCAGGTTTAAAGTATATTTTGGTGGTAAAGAATTTTATGCCCTTGCCGGTTACCAGTATATTTTGAGACTTCATCATCACGCAGAGACCAAACTTTCTGTTAGAGGTAAAGATGGCCCTGTCAATATCTTTGGACAGCCTGTCGGTGGTAGGCAAAATAGGGGAGGACAAAGACTTGGAGAGATGGAGATATGGACGCTAATGTCCCATGGCAAGAAAGATGTCTTTCACTATGTGATGTCTCTGGCAGGTAAAGATAGGGCATGGGAGACATATAGATATCTCCTTCTTTTGATGGGAGTATCATTGTCTATAAAAGGTAATAAGGTAACATGGTCAGCTTTGACGACTAAGACGGCATGGAAGAAACATATAAAGCATGTGCGCTCTGTAGATAAGATAGGAGATAAACCGAAGCTGTATCAGGTCAAAGACGAAAAAGGCTACTATATAGCCCGTTATCTGTGGCCATATTTCTTCCCTCGTAAGCTTTATGAGAGACGCTCGGGTAAGGCCAAACCTATTATTAACAGCCGTTTTAATATTGTTCCCAAATATGTTCCCAAGGTGCTTAGCCTATATGGTGGAATGACGGTTGATAAGAAGAAAATGGAAAAGAAAGATGTTTCTTATAGACATCTACCAACCTTAGATGTGGTGATTGGTTATGCTAAAGCTGAACAGTCTTCTAAATATGGACTGTTTCGCAGATATGTACTTGGTAAACGCTTAAACTGCACCGGGCGTGCTGTTATTGTGCCTGATCCCACTCTTGATTTAACGACAATTCGTATACCAAGGGTTATGTATGAAGAGTTTGGTGGTAAAGGTGGAAAACCCATATGGGTACTTCTGGGAAGACAGCCCTCCCTTCACAAACATAGCATACAGGCATTTAAAGCGGTGCCGTGGGATGAGTATGCTATAGCGGTATCGCCAATGATATGCAGTGGCTTTGGAGCAGATTTTGATGGTGATACGATGTGGCTTATACATGTTAGGGATAGTAAAAGGCTGAAAGCCTCTTTAAACGATATGACCCTACTTGCCAATTTCTATCTACTCAGAAATGGTGAGCCGGCGGTGCTGTTTGGACATGACTATGCGTGGGGATATTTTCTAGAACATGGTGGTGATATTGCCGAACGAGTAAAGCGATTTATTGTCGGTGATAGTGCCAATATGCCCCGTGTAGACAGAAATAACATAAGAAAGTTGGAGAAGTCTTATTTCTCAGCTGAGCATTTAGAAAATTCTATAAAAGATCTTCACAGGTATTTGGATACTGCCACATACTATCCACCATCGTTTACATTCTTTATGCTTTATGATGCTATTCATGGAGATAAAAATGCTCTGCAGTTTATACTATTGCTACCCCTCAGTGGTGCCCGAGGTGGAGAAGATGCTGTATCTGAGTTGGTTGAAGAAATATCTGTAGATGAGAAAACAGCTGATGCTTTTATGGTGCCTCAGAGTCTATCTCCATTTGCTAAAGGTCTAACATCTGCGGAAGTATGGGCTGTTGCCTACAGGGGGAGAAACTCTATGATGGATAAGAAGCTGACTGTTGCCTCTTCTGGTGCCACTACAAGGGAGATGGTCTACAAACTCGCACACTTGAAATGGAAAGACATTAAAGATATTGTAACAGGGTATGTAGGTGATA
>JAMORD010000088.1 GCA_027063755.1 bacterium
CTACGTCTTATTAATATTATATAGCAAATAGCATATTTATTCAACCAAATATGCAAAAGTTGAATTTTACATGCATTACAACGCCGGTCAATATCTTAAATATCTCTCTTTTAACAATCCCTCTTTAGACACTCTTTACCTTTGTATACATCTTGTCTATATACTCCTTGAACATACGAACAGTATTAAACTGGGGAGCCAATGTCAAGAACGAGTGCTCTACCATCTCCCACCAGAATTGCTTGTGTTTTCTATATATGAGATATGCCTGCTCCATGAGCGTAATCAGTGCTTCGGCATCTCTGTCATCACCAGTACCTTCCCATCCCCATCCGTTCATACCATCGTATCCTTCTATCCACCAACCATCAAGAATAGATATATTGAGACCGGCATTGTAAATAATCTTCTGACCAGATGTACCACTGGCCTCCTTAGGAGGAATAGGATTATTGAGCCACAAATCCACACCACCAACAAGATAGCTGGCAACATCCATGTTGTAGTTTGGAACATAGACAACCTTATCCTGCCAACCATAGCGTTCAATTGTAGCATGTAAGTTTTCTATAATCTCATGTCCCTTAGCATCTGCTGGATGCGCCTTACCAGAGTAAATGATACGCAATCCCTGCTCAAGAAGTTTACCCAGCCTATCGGGATCTCTGGCTATGAGATCTGCTCTCTTGTACGGGGCTACTCTTCTGGCAAACCCAACTATGAGGTCATCTTCGTTCCACCTTACCCCCATACGTCTGAGGTAAAGAAGTAATCTCTTTTTCTGGAGAGATTTTGCCAGCTTTATGTGATTCTTACGGAGAATAACCGATTTCCAAAAATCAATATCATCAACTTCTGTCTCCCAACCTTCACCACCTACATCACTCACAATTTCACGCATCTGGTCTCCAGCCCATGTAGGCACATGGACACCATTGGTAATGTGAAATATAGGTACATCATCGGCACGGGGTACATCAAAGATATGTTTCCACATGTTTCTGGACACCTCACCGTGCTTCTTACTAACAGCATTGGTAAGTCCAGATAGTCTTATGGCTATCACAGTCATGCTAAGTCCACCTTCGGTCTGAGCACTGGCAAGGTCAAGCACCCTTTCCCAAGGCTGACCCGATTCTTCCCACCATTTTCTCAGATACCTCTCGGCAAGGGAAACATCAAAGACCTCATTGCCGGCAGGAACAGGGGTATGAGTAGTAAAAACAAGATGTTTTCTAACACGCTTAACGGCCTCATCCCATTCTATACCTGCCATAAGAAATTCCCTCAGTAAGGCAAGTCCGGAGAAGGCAGAATGTCCTTCATTGAGGTGCCATACATCATAGCCAGGATATACCTCTCTAAGAAACTGAGCGCCTCCTATACCCAACAAAATTTCCTGTCTAATACGCTCCGCCCTATCAGCCGTATAGAGTTTATAGGTTGTTGTCTTCCACTCAGGTGTATTCTCATGAAGCTCACTATCAATAAGATACAGTGGTACCCTACCTACCATGGCACGCCATACAATATAATGTACAGTCTCATCACCAAGAGTAAACTCACCTTTGTAGACTTCTGTCATGCCAAAGTCTCTCGGATGATAATAAGGATACTCTTCCCTCTGCTTACCATCTTCTATTATCTGGGTAAAGTAGCCATTGTGATAGAAAAGCCCCAAGCCAATAAGCGGATAGTGTAAATCGCTGGCTGTTTTCAAAATATCACCTGCAAGCACGCCAAGCCCTCCTGCATAGATAGGCCAATCAGGGTGTGCCCCAAACTCAACACTGAGATACGCAACACGTGGCTGTTTCATACATCCCCACCTCCAAGTAGTTATCATTACAATTTTGTTATACAGCAAATAATAGGGATATAGAACAAAGGAAAGCCACTAAAACATATTTATGCCAACAAAGTTTGCATAAATTACTGAGGCTTGCATACCTTAAGAGGTAGATAATACGATGTAGACCCTTTGGGAGGATTCAAAACAACATCCACCTGCCCCATAACCTGATGGAAGTCTATATCAAGGCCGGAGGACATAAATGAATGTATAAAATCAAATGATACACTACTACAATGAAAATCTTCTATAGGAGACAATACTACATACAGCACTCCCCAATCTGCATACCACATATCTGTATTAACAAGATAATTGCCCCACCAAATGGATTGTCTTCTAATATAACGCTCATAAAACTTTGTATAGTAAGCTGTAGCAGGAAGACCTGTTGAGGGAACAGGCTGGTCAAAGTATCCTTTGGGTACCGTACTTGTCCCCATAACATATTTCATATGTACATAGCCTGTTGCCCTATCCACAGCAAAGAACGAATCCCACCATCTAAAGCCCATGAAATCCGGACTATCATCCATATCTGGAATACCAGAATATTTGAATATGGCTATAAGATGGAGTTTATCGTCAACCCACTTTCCAAACACTGCAAGATGTAGTGTGGTCTTGCCAGCATACACTTTTGTATAAGTATCATAACCAGCATCTTTAAATATCAATCCTGCGAAATCCAAGCTATGTATCTGTCCATACTGGACAGGCTGACCTCCATGCATCTTTCCCCACCGTGTAAGAATCTTCATAAACTCGTCATAAGAAACATCATAACCTTTCATGGAAGAGATAACATCGTATAGATTACTAAACCCATCAAAATCATCGGCTTCTTTTACTTGACCTCTTAAAGGAGGATTCAAAACAATACTCTCTACACGGGTACGATAATATATCAAAACGGCAGCGGCGCCTACAATCAGCACCGCCACCAGTAAAAATTTCCACTTGCTTCCGTGTGATACCTTAGTATTCAAACAAACTACCTCCTACAAACTCTCTGAGAAGTGATGTACGTGGCACAAATGTTGTAGACAGTGGCTCAAAGTGTCTGATAAACTTGAGCAGTCTCTCTGCCTCGGCATATTCAGGATACAGCTTAGGTACTGCCTGAAGCAGCGGTTCCACCAGAGGTCTTAAAACACTAAGCTCATATGGTAGAGCAGAGTTAAAGAATACATCGGCCTCTTCCTGATATGGGAAGATATATCTGTCTTCTCCCCTTCTCACCAGTGGCCACTGTCTGAGGGTATCTATAACACCATATCCTCTAAACAGACTATCTCTGACCATACGGCGAATAAGTCGGGCATCAGTTGTTGGTATACGGTTATGGTCATCTATATTGAGCTGTGTTAGGGCACTGACATATATCTTAAACTTTGTATATCCGGGTACCTGGGCTGTAGTAATAGGATTAAGGGCATGAATTCCCTCAACAACAATAACGCTGTTCTTGTCAAGTTTCACAAATTTACCTGAAGGTTCTCTCACACCTCTAACGAAGTTGTATCTGGGCAGTTCAATCTCCTCACCTTTCAGTAGTGCCATTAATTGCTGATTGAAGAACTCTACATCCATGGCCTCAATGCTATCAAAATCTGGCCTACCCTCTTCATCCCTGGGTGTCTTATCTCTGGGCACAAAGTAGTCATCGGTGGATATAACAATAGGATTGATACCATTGACCCTGAGCTGTATACCCAGTCTCTTGGAGAATGTTGTCTTACCCGAAGATGAAGGCCCGGCAATAAGCACCAGTCTAACATCGTTTATATTTTCAGCTATCTTATCGGCAATTTCGGCTATCTTCTTCTCTTGAAGTGCCTCAGCCACCATAATAAGCTCTTTGGCCTTACCGGAAACAATCATCTTATTGAGGGCACCAACATCAGACAGTCCCATGAGTGAAAGCCAATTTCTATGTTCTTGAAAGGCCTTGTAGAGCATAACAACCTCTTCAAATTTAGCAGGTTTGCGGTAGTTTTTCGTCTCAGGGAGAACAAGCACAAATCCCGGTGGATATATGATTAGGTCAAAGGCGTTGAGGTAGCTGGTATCGGGAACAAGGGGCAGAAAGACATAATCGTAGTAATCTGTGCCTTCAGCCTTATATAAAGTAACCGTTTTCGTATACATCGTCTCAAAGAGTCTAACCTTATCCTCTCTATTCTCCTTCTTAAAGAGCTCTATGGCCTCTTTCCTATCCATTTCTACAAACTCAAACTTAATCCCCTTCTTGACATATTCCCACATCTTTTCTTTTATCCGTTCCAGTTCACTATAGGTAATTTCCCTATCACGAAGTCTGCCATAAAGCCCCTGATTATAAGAGTGTTCCACAAGAACATTTTCATCACTCAAGACATCACGGGCAGCAAGGGTTAGCAGAAACACATAACTTCTTTCAATAATGCGACGACCGGTAACCGTATGTGCATCTATAAAATCAAGCTTAACATCTCTTATCAATTTATAGTGTAGGTCTACAAGATGACCATCTACCCTTGCTGCAACAACATTATCCAGGGAACCATACTTCTCCTCAATAAGGTCTTTCACCTGTGGAAGCAAGTCCAAAATCTTTGTGCCTTCTGGCACTTCTATACGCATACCCTTCTCTACTGTCACGAATACCTTTCCATCCATCACTGCTTCACCTCCTAAAACTGCTATAAAGTTTCTTTATAAGCGTATAGATATTCTACCACCACATAGTGTAGGTAAAAAACAGATATAATTAGAAAAAAGGCACGGAGGTGTGGCATATGCAGAAATACAGAGTTGCGGACTTAGGAAAGTATGTCGGGCAAGAAGTAGAACTCAAAGGTTGGCTTTACAACAAGAGAGATATTGGCAAGGTAAGATTTATCCTTGTCAGAGATGGTAGCGGTATTGTCCAGGGTGTTATGGTAAAAAATAATCTGCCTGAAGAGGTATGGAATAAGTTTGACAATCTCACACTAGAGACATCACTTATAGTTAGGGGCAAGGTTAGAGAGGAAAAGAGAGCCCCTGGAGGGTATGAACTTGATGTTACAGACATTGAAATCTTTCAGATAGCCGATGGCTACCCCATTACAAAGAAATCTCACGGTGTAGAATTTCTTATGGACCACAGGCATCTATGGCTACGCTCCAAGAAACAATGGGCCATTATGCGTATTAGGGACGAGATACAGAGCGCTATCATGGACTTCCTCAGGGAGCAGGGATTTGTGAGAATTGATGCTCCTATTCTTACATCATCTGCAGCAGAGGGAACAACTACACTGTTTGAGGTAGACTATCACGGCGATAAGGCATATCTGTCTCAAAGTGGTCAGCTATACATGGAAGCTGCAGCCATGGCACACGGCAAAGTATATTGCTTTGGACCTGCTTTCAGAGCAGAAAAATCCAAGACAAGAAGACACCTACTTGAATTCTGGATGGTAGAGCCTGAAATGGCATGGGTAACATTTGAGGAAAACCTTGAGATACAGGAACACATGGTTTCATACATTGTTGAAAGGGTGCTGAAAAACCGCAGAAACGAGCTTGAAATCCTTGAAAGACCTATAGAAGCACTGGAAAAGGTCAAACCACCATTCCCACGCATTACATACGATGAGGCAATAGAAATGCTCAAGAAGTCTGGCGACCCAGAGCTTGAAAAGATAGAGTGGGGAGAAGACTTTGGTGCCCCTCATGAGACATATATCTCTAACCAGTTTGACAAACCTGTTTTTGTCACGCACTTTCCCACCAAGATGAAAGCCTTTTACATGCAACCTGACCCGAATAGGCCTGAGGTAGTACTTGCAGCAGACCTCCTTGCACCAGAAGGCTATGGTGAAATTATAGGTGGCAGTGAGCGTATATATGACTATGAGCTTCTAAAACAGCGTATCAAGGAGTGGGGATTGCCTGAAGAAGACTATCAGTGGTACCTTGACCTGAGAAAGTATGGAACAGTACCCCATTCTGGATTTGGGCTGGGTCTTGAAAGAACGGTGGCATGGATAGCCAAACTACCACATATTAGAGAGACCATTCCATTCCCAAGAATGCTTCACAGGATGGTGCCGTAAAGTGAAGATAGGAGTATTGGGAACGGGCAGCTTGGGCACAGCCCTCGCTGCCCACTTCTACAAACTGGGATACGATGTTGTGTGGTGGGGAAGAAACGCCGAGCTTGTAGAACATATCAACACACACCATCGCAACCCCAAGCACATGAGTGAGTTTTTACTCCCACATGATCTAAAGGCCACAAATGACATGTCATTACTTTCTCAGGTGCCATATATCATCTCCGCTGTGCCAACACCATACTTAAGAAGCGTTTGGAACAAGTTAAAAGAACACATAGTAAACCCCACCGTTATCAACACCTCAAAGGGTATTGAAGTAGACACGGGCATGTTTGCCCATGAGATATTTAGAGAAATCTTTCCATCAGGAACATTTATGGCACTATCAGGTCCCTCGTTTGCCAGAGAAATACTCAAGGGATTCCCCACAGCCGTTGTACTTGTCGGACCACAGAAACATACAAGCCAGCTAATAAAAGAGTGGTCTACCCCAGTCTTGAGAGTATACAGCGCAGAAGATTTGGTTGGTGTAGAACTGGCTGGTGCATATAAAAATGTCCTTGCCATTGCCAGCGGTGCTGTCTCGGGATTGGGATTGGGAGAAAATACAAGAGCTGCACTAATAACGCGTGGAATAGCAGAACTGACAAGACTCGGCATAGCATTGGGAGCTCAGATGAAAACCTTTATGGGACTGGCCGGCGTAGGAGATATTATTCTAACTTGCTCATCTAAAGAATCACGAAACTACTCGCTGGGTTGGAACATAGGCAGAGGTCTTAGTGTAGATGATGCCTTGTCAAGACTTAAAGGATATCCAGAGGGATACAAGACATCTCTAGCCATGAAGCATTTGTCACACGAACTGGGTGTAGAAACCCCCATTGTTGATGCCGTAGCATCTGTTTTACATGAAGGGAAGTCCATACGCCGCGTGCTTGCCGACCTATTGTCCCGCCCACCAAAGAGGGAATTCTGGGGAATTGAAGAAAACTAAGGCTTGCAATATATAACCATAGGTGGGGTATATCCATCTGCAGACAGATAGTATATGAGATGGGCATACTCGTTATCGCAATCTTTTATACCCTGTATATCACCTACACAATCTGTAAAGGCATAAGATTTCCCATTCAAGGGACAAACAGGCGGATGGTCAAATGCCAAAGGATTGGCCTCATCTCCCCAGCCTGTTAAACCAAGTGCCACATTCCACTCCCACAGATTGGATCCACCACAAAAGGTCGGTGTAGTAACAAAATACGGATAAGGTCTTTTACCCTCCATCTCCCTTATAAGTGCATACTCCTCGGCCTTCATGAGAATATTGTGGATATTTTCAAGATGAGACTTTGTCTTAGCAGAATAGATAGCCCTCTCGTATCGTGGCAAAGCCACAGCAAGGAGCACACCCAATATAACAATGACAACAAGAAGCTGTATAAGGGTAAAACCACTATCATCTAAAGGACTTTGCAATATTTTCTGCTGATACAAACGCCTCTTTAACATCCCCAGCCCCCATAATGGCACTCCCCATAACAATAAGGTCTGCCCCCTTCTCAAGGACACTTTCAAGGTTGTGATGTTTTACCCCACCATCAACCTCAATAAGGTAGTTATACTCTGGCTCCCTTCTAATCTCAGACAGCAC
>JAMORD010000089.1 GCA_027063755.1 bacterium
TCTCTTCGCCTCATAGTGAACCATAATACCCACAGCAAGATAATACAAGATGGCCGGCAATATTGCGGCAATCATGATATCTCTATAAGGCAGCTCAAGAAACTCGGCCATGATAAACGCAGCTGCACCCATAACAGGTGGCATAATCTGACCACCTGTAGATGCCGCAGCCTCAACGGCACCGGCAAAGTATGGAGGATAACCTATAGATTTCATAAGAGGAATGGTAAATGAACCGGTACCCACAACATTGGCAACAGAAGAACCTGATATTGTTCCCATAAGACCTGATGCAATAACGGCAACCTTAGCAGGGCCACCTATAGACCAACCTGCAAGGGCCAGTGCCAATTCAATAAAGAGGTTGCCTACACCGGTAAACTCAAGAAATGAACCGAACAGAATGAACATGAAGACAAATGTTGCCGAAACGGCAATAGGCGTTGTGTATATACCATTACCTTCAATGTACATGTGAGAGATAATCGTCTTAAATTGATAAGACCTATGCCCCAATATACCGGGCAATCCAGGTACAAAGGTATAAATAAGAAACAAACCAATAATTAGGAAAAACCAGATACCACCTACACGGCGGGCACCTTCAAGCACAAGGGCTATAAGAATAACACCCATGATAATATCCCATAAGTTGGGATTACCAGCTCTATAAATGATGTCATGGTAAAAAAGGACAATATAAAAAGAGGAAAGAGAACCTAAAATAGCAAAAACATAGTCATACCATCCAATTTTCTTCATACCTTTCTTTGGTGCTACAAAGATATACAAGAGGAATATGGCAAATCCCAAGTGAATAGAACGCTGTATCAGACCGGCAAGTTCTCCAAAGAAAGCTGTATACAGATGAAACAATGACATACCTATAGCTATAGCATTGATAACACGGTCCCAAAACACACTACCTGTACTACGAGTGGCGGCACCACCTTCATACTCTTCTAAGATCTTCTGTACATCTACAGCACCACTCTCTGCAGACTCGTCTATCTCTTCAATAATTTCTTTCACCTCTGCCACAGCAGGCACCCCCTTTTCCACTCTATAACAACCCTGCCCGTCCTCTTCACATCGGGCATAAGCACAAGTTTCCCATTGACATAAAATCTATACCGGTTCAGGGGAATCATAAGATATGTTAGCCTCTTATAATCCCTCTGACCGGTTACTGTTACCCTATAGTCAGAAGCAGTGTCAGATATAGTAGCAACCTCTACAGTGCCTTCGGCAGGAAGTCCTGCCCCAAAATCCGGTAGTTCTGACCACAAGGCATGGAAACCTTTGTCATCTACACGAATAATATCCTTCACATCAAGCCTGATAACCGAGTGCTTGTATACAACCGTCAGAGTAGCCGTCTTTTCTACTGGCACATCAACTGTATATGTTTTCACAGAGCCATCGGGCTGATTCAGGGAAACATAAAATACAATATGCCGGCTACCTAAACATGATATGTAAAATGTGGTGGCGGCAATAACCGCCACCACTATGAGAAAGATGATGCTTTTTCGCATGATTACTTGGAAAGCTTACCTTTCTCCTTGAAGAATTTCTCTGCACCAGGGTGCCAAGGAATAGACATACCCTTAACGGCATTGTCAAGGTTAATCATAGCACCTTTTGCATGAGCCTTGGCAATCTCATCGGTATGCTCAAAGATTGCCTTAAGCATATTGTATACAACATCTTCGGGTATATCTTTTCTCACAATAAGAATAGCCTTAACGGCTACAGTCTTTACATCTTCATCTACACCCTTATATGTACCAGCAGGAATAATATCCTGTACATAGAAAGGATACTTCTCCTTCAGAGCACTGGCATGTTCATCATCAATAGCGATTAACTTTATAGACTTAGAGGCAGCAAGCTCATTAACTGCTGCTGTTGGATAACCAGCTGTAAGGAATGCTGCATCAAGCTGATTGTTCTTCAGCTTCTGCACAGCATCTTTAAAGGATACATGATCTGCAAGTGCAAGATCATCAAAGGAAATACCATAGGCCTCAAGAATCTGCTTGGCGTTGGCTTCTACACCAGAGCCAGCAGCACCTACAGCAACCCTCTTACCTTTAAGGTCGGCAACAGAATTGATGCCAGAATCGGCCAGTGTAACAATCTGAATGTGTTCTGGATAGAGAGCCATCATACCGGCAATATTGTCTACCTTCTTACCATCAAATACCTCTACGCCATTGTAGGCATAGTAGGCAATGTCGTTCTGAACAAATGCCATGTCGGCCTGACCATCTTTCAGTAGGTTAATGTTTGCAACAGAAGCACCTGTAGAACGAGCCTCTACCTTGACATTGTCAACATTGTCGGATATAACCTGTGCAATAGCTGTTCCAAGCGGATAATAAGTACCTGTTGTACCACCGGTGGCCATGGAGAAGTTGTAGGTCTGTGTCTGACCACCACATGCAACAAATACCATACCTACCGCCAAAATGAGAGCTACCACTGTCATCAGTTTTTTCATAAACGATCACCTCCTACAGAAATTTTAACATATAACATGCATGCTTATATACATATCTCACATAAATATACATTAAAGGTGTAACAAAGGCAGCTTTTAGACTATCTAATGTATTGTAATATTAATCCAACGCAAAAAGGGGATGGTCGCGGCCATCCCCCTACGCATATATACTCAACAAAAATTACTTCTTGATATTACCTACTATTTCGTGAGCAGTCTCTGCGGCAATAGCGCCATCGGCAGCAGCGGTAATAATCTGCCTAAGAGGAGTATTTCTCACATCACCAACGGCCAATATAAGAGGATTAGATGTTCTCATGCGTTCATCTGTAATAATAGCCCCACTATGGTCAACATCAACTATACCCTTGAGGATATCGCTTCTCGGCACAAGCCCTATGGCAATAAACACGGCATCTACAGGCAGTTCTTCTACCTTGCCATCTACCACATTTTTGATCTTCAGGGCATTGACCTTTTGGTCTCCCTTAATCTCCTCAACAACCGTATCTAAGATAAACTCTACATTGCCATGAGATTTTAACTTGTCAACAAGAGCCTTCTCTGCCCTAAATCCCTGCCTACGATGAATGAGATACAGCTTATCGGCAAGCCCTGCAAGAACAAGGGCCTCGGCAAACGCGGAGTTTCCACCACCTACAACGGCAATGGTCTTACCTCTAAAGAATGGGCCATCGCATGTGGCACAATAAGATACACCACGGCCGGTAAACTCTTTTTCACCAGGAACACCAAGATGTCTGTGCTCGGCACCAGTTGCCCATATCAGCACATGGGCTGTGTAAGAATAACCGGCTTGCACCTCTACATACCCTTCATCGGTATGAGGTACAACACCAGACACCTCATCCCACAATATCTCTACACCGGCCTTTTCAACCTGGGATTTCATACGCTCTGCCAGTTCTGGTCCTTTAATAGTCTCAAAACCGGGATAGTTCTCTATCTCATCAAGCTCAAGTAATGCCCCGCCGGGCATCCCTTTATCTACTATGGCAGTCTTTAGTCCATATCTTGCAGCATACAAACCTGCTGTAAGTCCACCAGGTCCCGCTCCAACTATAAGCACATCGTAATCTACAGCCATAATGTTCACCTCCCTTAACTTTTATATGTGCCATGAAATTATATCATACCTTACTTAGACTGCTCAATATGAATAGTAGCGGTGTTTTCGCCCACATCTAAAATTGCCCTGATGGTGTTTGTTTCACAAACATAGTAAGTAATATTCAAGTGGTACATACCATCTACAAGCCACAGCTTACGACTACCAAGATACAACTTTCCGTCTCTTGGCACTTGAATAAGAATATAGTTCCAATAAGCCTGCTTCATAGGCTTATCTTCATGATATCTCAAACCTACCTTTGAAAGGTCTTTTTTATCTACAGCAAGATACACAAACTTACTATATAACTTTGGCACCTGAAGACTTTTTGTCTGGGCATAAAAGTCAAGATAAACCCAGTGTCCAACTTTTTTTACCTGTATATCAGGATACACAGGATGTGAGCAGACAGTAGATGCCACAGCAGATGGAACGAAGCCGGTTATCACCAACATCACCATCAACAATACAATCCCTGTTATGATTTTTTTCATGTTATCCCTCCTCCTCTAAATGTATTTCATAAAAATCATATCCACCAGAACGCTTGATAGCAAGATACTCTCCTCCACGGGCATCGGTAATGACATAAGCCCTATGCTCGGGAAACAAACCTTCAATACGAGAAAGCAAGAATAAAGACTCTTCTGGTATAGCCGTCTGCAACTTTTTTACAAAACCTGAACACTCAAGAGACTGCATAAGAATAGGAAGCACATATGTCACATCGTCATCGGACATACGATTAACAACATCAAGAAACAGTCTTAGCCCACGGGTTGTCCACTTCATCTTATCCACCCCCTATTTTTATTGTAGACCAAACATAATAGAAACAGTATGCTTAAGGGCATCGTATATGTCAGATGAATGAAAAAGGGTAAATACCACAGCCAATAACATAAGAGACATCTGCAGTCTCATGTATGTATCAGACTTTTCCAAACACTCACACCACCGATAATATAAAAACTCACCAAGCCAGAATATCAGATAACCGACCGCCATATAAAGATACAAAGTGTTATAAAATCCCAGCGTGATAGTAGATATTAACGATAATGATGTTATTATCCACCATTGTTTGGGAGCACGAAAAATAACTCTTGACAGACGTAGTACAAACAGATGAAGCCCATTAATGGCAATAGGGGGAATAGACTCAACCAGCAGCCCCTGAATAAAGAACACGAAGGCGTAGGTATCAAGCAGTTTATATGCCACATACATCACAGGCAAATACAGGATAAAACGCAAGTCAATAACATAAGGATACGGCAAATGATAGATATTCTTCTTTTTGTGCCTTTGCTTGGGTATAGACACAACTGGTAACTTCTCAACCTCGGTAAGAGATTGAAACTCTGTATTATCTACAGCATATTCAAACATAGCCATAAACTCCTCTTTGTTTCTGGCATGAACAGTAGCCGTATATACGGAAATAAACATATTCATATACTCGTGTAATTCATTGGGCAAAGAATAGTCCACCATTTCAGACAAGACATTAATTGCACTGTATACATCTTCAAATACCTGTCTATATGGTGTATATTTTGATGCACTGGAAACAAACTCATCCCAATTGAGAATGTCTCTATCAAGCATCTTATACAAACGGGCAATCTGATACACAAAGCCATATAGGGCAGTTTTAAGGTAAACAGTGGTAAATGATAGCAGTCTACGAGTAGTGAATATATATTGGGTATCTTGTTCTGCCATACCAAGATCAATAGCCCATAGTAGCAAAGAGCGAATCTCCTGTAAATCCTCTATGGTAATTTTCTCTATCCTTTTCTTACGCCACTTATCAACAATAGCCGAGTACCGCTCTATCTCACTGGCCATATATACCACCTACTATATATCTACCAGTTTCCTATTACAATATTACTATGGGGCACATGGAGATTATCAAAAACCTACCATTTGCAAACGGGCAAACAAGAAATATATATGTATACACACCAGATACCTATGGGCCTTCACTACTTGTTGTTGTATACGATGGACAATTTGTATTTGACCTATATCCTACAAAGCACCCAATTGGCATTAATCTGTATGCAGACATTGCAATAAGAGAAGGCACTATCCCCCCCATTACCATAGTAGGCATTGAATCAACCGCAGATAGGCTCAACGAGCTTAACCCATGGGACTATACAGCATGCCAAACATTTTTAGAAAGCACGGTCTTACCACTTATAAAAAAACAATACAAAGTTAAAAGGCCATACATAAACATAGGCTTCTCCGCTGGTGGACAAACGGCCATCTACATGAGTAGATACATAGGGCTATTTGACATGGCCGGGGCCATACTACCTCTATGGATACCCGGCAAGCACAATACTATTGCCCCTTATTCACATTTCACATATTTGGCTGTTCGCTCACAAACCGAGGCAGATATCATATTAAACTCATTAAAGACCAATGTGCTATATGAGATATACCCAAATGCATACCACACTGTAGATTTCTTCAGAAAATTACTACCCCATGCCATAGAGGTGCTAATCCACCATGCATCAGAAACATAAAATACTTTACACACCACCAAAAACACTATTCATACCGGTTGGTACTCCTCTCATGGGAAAGACAACATGGATAAAAAGGATGCTCCCCAAAACTGTTGCTTCTGTCAGTAGAGATGATATTAGAAAAGCCATATCCCGGCCTGTATCTTTAGGAATAGGCAAGTTTTACGAAACCATAGTAGATAGCAAGATGGAAGAGGAAATAGAACACCTGTGGTGGAAGGCCCTGCAGTGGAACATGGAAAGAAACATTCCAGTAGTCAGCGATACTACCAATCTTACACATAAAGGCAGGCAAAAACTCTGCATGCTTGCACACGAACACGGGTATACTCCGATGGTTATCGTTTTTACAACCAGAGACAAGTTAAGAACATGCATAAGCACAGACACGGCGATAATGACAAAACACGCCAAAGAGCTATACAAACAGGCCATAAAAACCCGGGGCAAATCTCAATACCATAGATTTATAAAAAACCTAGGAATAACATCAGAACTTGGCATAACACTTATGCTGAGAAACTACGAAAGACTCCACAAAGACAGTATCTTTATCAATCCTCGGGTACTGTCCTCTATGATAAAACGCATGTATAACGACTACCCCCATAGAGCCTATCTAAAAACAGACTTTTCCCGTGTAAAAATTACCAATATACCTCACCCATGTATAGACAAATGCCTACCCACAAAACGCTATAGAGCGGTGGCTAAACCACCCCAGAAGCCTACAATGGAAGGCAAGGAATGGTAAATCTTTAAATCTACTATAATAGAATGGCAAAACAATTCATATAGGAGGTGAGAACATGAAAAAGTTCTCTCATGTCGTTATTATCATTGCCATGATACTGGCAACTTTCCCCCTGCAAGTTTTTGCCCTAACCAATGATGGTATTGACACACCTAACCCCACCTTGGTATTTGCCGGCAACAAAACTTACATTTATAGCACCATTACAACAACAGACGGATACATAGTAGCCGGCACAACACAGTTTGACAATGGAAGCACCGTATTCATTCAAAAAATTGACAAGAACGGCAAAGTTATCTGGAACACCTATGTTGGCGGACAAACTGACTATGTACCTGCCTATGTAACTCCCAAAGTTATAGAGTTAGGAGATTACTACTATGTCGTAGGCTCTACACAGGGCACCGATGTAGAAGGCTATCACGGTGGCACATGTGGTGATCATCCATGCAGTGATATACTCGTAGCCAAAGTTGATAAAGATGGAAATCTCATATGGCACAAGGCTTATGGCACAGAAAATGAAGACATAGGATATAGTGCCATAGCCGATGGCAACAACATTGTGGTAGTAGGTTATATAGACAGAAATACC
>JAMORD010000090.1 GCA_027063755.1 bacterium
GGTGTCTTCTAAGGCATTTGATAGGGGGAAAAAACAGCTGGGTACACTTGGGGCAGGTAATCACTTTATAGAAATTCAGGTTGTTAGCAATATATTTATGCCCGATGTGGCCCGTAAGTGGGGACTGTTTGCCAATCAAGTTGTTGTCATGATACATACAGGCTCTCGTGGGCTGGGTCATCAGGTAGCCACAGACTGGATTAAGACGGTGGCATATGCTATGAAGAAGTACGGCATAAAGGTGCCCGATCCACAGATTGCTGCCGTGCCATATTCATCAAAGGAGGGTATGGCATATTTCTCTGCAATGGCTGCTGCTGCAAACTTTGCATGGGCCAACAGGCAGATTATCATGCATAGGGTGAGAAAGGCATTTGTCAAAGTCTTTGCCCTGTCTTACGATGAGATGCCTCTTCTTTATGATGTGGCACACAATATAGGAAAGATAGAAAAACATGTGGTAAGCGGAGAAGAAAAACTGCTAATTGTTCATCGTAAAGGGGCAACAAGGGCTTTTCCAGCGGGTAGAGAGGAGCTGTCAGATGTGTATAAAGATACAGGACACCCGGTACTCATTCCAGGTGATATGGGTTCTGGTTCTTATGTGCTTGTGCCTACAGAGAAAGCCCTTGAAGAGACATTTGGCTCATCGGCCCATGGTGCTGGTAGGGTGCTGTCCCGTAGGCAGGCAGTAAAGAAACATAGAGGTACCGATGTTATTACCGAGCTTGAGGAAAAGGGTATTTTGGTGAAGTCTGTTTCAAAGAGAACAGTGGCAGAAGAGGCCCCTGATGCCTACAAAGATGTTGATGAGGTGGTTAATGTTATAGATAGAGTGGGAATTGCACGAAAGGTTAGTAGGCAGATACCCAAGGGTGTTGTAAAAGGATAAAGGAGGTGATACCATGCTGAAGTTTGATTTTTCAGGACTTTTAAAAGAGAATATTGGTGAGCATGGTGTATCGCTTGAGGATATGAAGGGCGATGCAGATTTGATGGGTAGGTATATACAGGAGATATGGAAAGAATCCCCAGGTTTTACGAGACTCCCTTATGAAGATGTATCGTATATTGAGGAAGCCCTACATCCTTTTAAAGAACACGACTTTGACGATGTATTGGTGCTTGGTATTGGTGGCTCTGCCCTTGGCACTATAGCTACAAGAGATGCCATAAAAGGTGTTTATTACAATAGTTTGTCTAAAGATGAGAGAGATGGATATCCAAGACTATGGGTGCCCGATAATGTAGATCCATACTATGTGGGTAAGCTTCTCCATATGCTTAATCCAAAAAAGACATTGGTTATTGTCATCAGTAAGTCTGGACGCACTGCTGAAACTGCTGCCGAGTATCTCATAGCCAGAAAGTGGCTAGAAGATGCCGGTGTTTCCCTTAAGAATCACCTTATATTTATCACCGATCCTGAAAAGGGTGTATTGAGGAAGATAGGTAATGCCGAGAGAATTACCATGTTTGATATACCGCCTGATGTTGGTGGTAGATTTTCCGTGCTGACTCCTGTTGGGCTCGTGCCCCTTTAC
The DNA here is from genome assembly GCA_027063755.1 of bacterium. Taxonomy (GTDB): domain Bacteria; phylum Coprothermobacterota; class Coprothermobacteria; order Coprothermobacterales; family JAADFF01; genus JAADFF01. The sequence continues at coordinate 1,545 of JAMORD010000090.1, forward strand.
ATGGTTGGTGTGGATATAAAGGCACTGGTAGATGGGGCCAAGACTATGGCAGAGCGCACCAAGAAACCATTTATGGAAAACCCTGCTGCACTTATAGCATATACTCATATGTATCTATTTAAAAAAGGTAAGAACATGGCTGTGATGTTTGCGTATTCCAATAATCTTGCCAATGTTGCCGATTGGTATAGACAGCTGTGGGCAGAGTCACTTGGTAAGAGGTATACCCTTGATGGTAGAGAGGTATTCACAGGGCAGACTCCTATTAAGGCTATTGGCACCACCGACCAGCATTCGCAGGTTCAGCTTTACAATGAGGGGCCATTTGATAAGGTTATTACCTTTCTAAGGGTTGAGGACTTTAGTATAGATGTCAAGATACCTAAGGATATTCACAACGATATCACCGATCTTGATTATCTCAAAGGAAAAACACTTAAAGAGCTGATACTGGCTGAGCAATTTGCCACATACCTCGCAATTACAGACAACGGTAGACCGGCAATGCAAGTTATCTTCCCAAAAATAGACGAGGAGCATATAGGACAGTTCTTCTTTGTATATGAATTTGCCACTGCACTAGCAGGCAAGATTCTTAATATTAATCCCTATGACCAGCCCGGTGTTGAGGCGGGCAAAAACGCCACATATGCCCTTATGGGTAGGGAAGGATATGAAGAACTTGCAAAGCAGATAAAAAGCAGGCTGGGGGAGATGAAGGTGTTTGAGCTGTAAAAAATGGAGGGCGGCAGAATGCCGCCCTCTTTTAGTCTTTGTACAAGAGGTACATTGACAATATGACAAGCACTGTGCCGAGCATCATATTCCATGTAATGTGTTCTCCCAGTATAAGCCATGCTAAAGTTCCAGCCACTACGGGTTTTAGGAAAAATACTGTTGTGCTTCTATGAACACCGGCCAGTTCCATACCCTTGAAATAGAAAATGTAGCCCAGGCCTGTGACAACAATACCGATCCACAGTAATGCGCCTAAAACTTTGGTATCGTTATACATTGCTGGGATGATAAGTGGTTCTTTTTTAATCAGAAGAATAACAATAAATGTAATAAGAGCCCATATGAATGTAAAGAATATGTTGACATATTTGTCTACCTGATGATTTTTCACTTTAGATAGCACTGAGTAGAGAGAAAATGTTATTGCAGCAAAGAATACAAGACTTAGTCCCCACCAGTTTATCTGTTTGACTCCAATGATTTTGTGTGCTGAAATTGTCGCCATACCAATAATACCTATAAGAACGGCAGGCCATAAATATTTACTACCTTTTTCTTTAGCTATGGTATGTCCAAAGATAACGGTGAATACTGGATTAGAAGAAAATATTAAGCCGGCGAGGGCGGCAGAGCCTAAAGCTGGTATTGATGCTACGAGTGATAACATGGATATACCAACTAAAATACCTAAACCTGCAAAGTGTACATGGTCGGTTGTGGTCAAAGTTTGTTTTTTAAGAGCGGGGAGCATGAAAGGTAGTAGTGTAAGCATTCCTATACCAAACTTAGCTAAGTTTACATGAAGTGGATCTATTCCACTACCATGAAGAGCAATTTTGGATGCGACTTCAAAAGAACCGTATGCAATAGCTGTTAATATGAAAAATACATATCCCAATGTGAGTTTGTTCATTTCTCAAGTACCTCCTTAAGAATAAGCGGTATTTCACTGGGTATGTGGGCTACACGGCCTCCTGCATTTTTAATGGCTTTTTCTTTGGCCTCTATGGTGTCGGCTTCACCAGATACTATAGCACCAGCGTGTCCCATGCGCTTGCCCTTAGGTGCTGTTCTACCGGCAAAATATGCCACTACGGGCTTGGAAAACTCACTTTTGATATACTGGGCTGCGTCTATCTCGCTACTTCCTCCGATTTCACCGAGTATGACTACTGCCTCTGTTTCTGGATCACACTGGAATCGTCTTAAGGCTTCTACCATTGTCATTCCTATAATAGGGTCTCCACCTAATCCAACAGCTGTTGACACTCCAAGTCCGCTGTCGCTGATAAGCGATGATATTTCATACATTAGTGTGCCACTGCGGGACAGGATACCCACCTTTCCCTTTTTGAAGACATGACCCGGCATAATACCGAGTTTAGTTTCGCCGGGATTAATAATACCGGGACAGTTGGGACCAATGACTGTAGCACACTGTCTTCTTGCCACTTCCATAATATGTAGGGCATCATTCACGGGGACATGCTCGGTAATAATAACAACAAGCTTAATGCCATTTTTTAAAGCTTCTAGTGCTGCATCTTTGACAAAGGGACCGGGCACAAAGATAATAGATGCATCTATATCATGATTATTTACAGCTTCCTCTACGGTATCGTAAACAGGTACACCGTGCACTTCAAGCCCGCCTTTACCGGGAGTAACTCCTGCCACAATCTTGGTTCCGTAATCAAGCATGAGCCTTGTATGATACGATCCATATCTTCCTGTAATACCTTGAATAAGCACTGTCGTGTTTTTATTTACTAAAATTCCCATTACTGTCCCCTCCTTTCATAGGCAATTTCTACAGCTTTCTTGGCTGCTTTTTCCATGTTCATGTACGCCTTAATACCGTTGTCGGCAAGTATTTTTCTGCCAATATCGTCGTTGGTGCCTATGAGACGAACAACAACAGGAGGGGCATCGGGGGTTTTCTTAAGAAACTCTACAATAGCCTTGGCTATTTCGTCACATTTGGTGATGCCACCGAAGATGTTCATGAATATAGACTTTATGCCCTGTTTCTTATTGAGTATCTCCAGGGCTTTAACTGTCTTATCTTTGGTAGCTCCTCCACCAAGGTCCATAAATGATGCCGGCTTGCCGCCAAAGTATGTGATAAGGTCCATGCTGGCCATGACTATACCGGCTCCGCATCCTACAACGCCAATGTCCCCATCAAGTTCTACAAATGCGATATCTGCTTCCTCGGCTTCTTTTTCCAAAGGTGTATTTTCTTCATCTTCGGCAGATGGTAGCTCAGGGTGCCTGTATAAGGCGTTATCGTCTATGATAACGACGGAATCCAGGGCCATAAGTCTGCCATCTACTCTCGCAAGGGGGTTGATCTCGGCAAGTAAGGCATCTTTTTCTCTAAATAGTCTGTAAAGTTTGGCGGCAATGTCTGCCAGTGCTGGCATGTCTTCTTTGGGAAAACCCAATTTTTTGGCTACTTCTCTGATCTCAAAGGGCATTAACTCAAGAGTGGTGTATGGATGGAATGTGATGATCTTTTCAGGAGCTGTTTTAGCCAGTTCTTCAATGTCTACACCACCTGCTTCGCTAATGATAACCACTGGGGCCTTTGCCCTTCTGTCAAGGGTGATACCAAGATAGTATTCCCTTTCCACATTAACCTTAGGGGCAATAAGCACTTTTCTTACTGTTTTTCCCTTGATTTTTTTGTGAAGAAGCTCGTCAACAGCTTTTTTCAGCTCGTCAAAGTCCTTGGCAAAGAGAACTCCACCGGCCTTTCCTCTGCCTCCTACAAGAACCTGTGCCTTAACAACAACGGGGAATGTTAGGGCGTTTTTAATGTAGACGAGCTCTTCAACAGAAGAAATAAGGTGATAGGGTGGATGGGGAATGCCATACTTTGAGAATAGATCCATGCCTTGATACTCATGTAGTTTCATAAACTACACCTCCCTTACCCTCGATCAGGAGGGTGATTTGTTATGCAGATGGCAGGTTTCCCGGCTCCCGGATCGTCCTCAGGCTTCGCCTTCCCAGGGTGTTTCCCCAGTGGCATGTTGAAGCCTTCGTCCCCGGTCACGGTGGCGAGTCCGCCGCGGATTTTCACCGCGTTCCCTTTTATATCACCACCTGCAAATACTTTATTCATTATAAATTGCATAAATGTGTAGGTCAAGAACTTTTATATGTCTTCATAACATAAGGAAGATATACAATTACTATATACAGGTAATGCAAGGAGGAGGGAGACTATGGGTGGTTATTATATGCTTGTTTTACATACACATCTTCCGTGGGTGAAAAAGGCCGGTAAGTGGCCTTTTGGGGAAGAGTGGCTTTATGAGGCTATATTTGATTCATATATACCACTGTTGATGACATTTAAAAAACTTTCTGAAGAAAATGTTTCTTACAAGGTGGCTATTAATATTACTCCTGTTGTTGCGGAGATGCTTGAAGATACTTATCTACAGAATGAGGCTCTGGATTATATAGAAGATTTGATAGATAGGGCGGAAAGTGATGTTAAGACCAGAGATATGCCCTATAGGGAATTGGCTCGTTTCTGGCTGGATCATTTTTCAGAACTTAGGGATTTCTACCTTGAGATAAACAAGGATGTTATTGGGGCCTTTCGTGAACTGGAAGAAAAAGGCTGTGTGGAACTTTTTACATCGGCTGCTACCCATGGTTTTCTTCCACTGCTTGGGACAGATGGTTCTATAAATCTGCAGGTTGGTGTAGGAGTTCAGAGCTTTAAAGATAGAGTAGGCAGAATGCCTAAAGGTTTTTGGATGCCCGAGTGTGCCTATAGACCTAAAGAATACATTATCCAGGGTGACAAGGTTATAGAGAGACCAGGGATTGAGCATTTTTTACAGAAGCATGGTATTGAGTATACCATTATTGACCATAGGGCCCTGCGAATAGACCGTATTGCTATAGAAAATGGGTATATGCCCTCTATTCCAGAAGGGGAATATCTTAGCATGCAGCCTTATTATCTTGCCGATTCTTCAGTTGTTGCATTTCCCCGTCATGGAAGGTTATCTGAACAGGTGTGGTCTGCAGGTATAGGATATCCCGGCGATGGTGATTATCTGGAGTTTCATAAGAGAGACAGCGAAACGGGGCTAAGATACTGGCGTATTACAGATAAAAATCTTGACCTTGGTTATAAGGATATATATCATCCTGAGTGGGCAGATGGCAAAATCCGGCTTCATGCCAAAGATTTTGTTTCAAAGGTAGAAGATGTGTTGTGGGAATATGAGAAGAAATATGGCGCAGGTGGCTATGTGTTAACGGCATTTGATACCGAGCTCTTTGGACACTGGTGGTTTGAAGGTCCGAGATTTCTATATCACATGATAAAGACTATGACTTCCAGTGGTATAGAGGTTATTACCCCCTCTGATTACCTGGAAAGAAGCGAAGTGGGGGCTCGTGTATATCTTCCTAGAAATTCATGGGGTTATATGGGAACATTCTGGGTTTGGAATAACGATAAAGTGGCATGGATGTGGAAACCCCTTTATGAGAGTGAGATATTGGTAAAAAAGGCTCTAAAAGAGGGTAAGAAGAATAAGCGAGTAATTAGACAAATGTTGAGAGAACTTCTTATTCTGGAGGCATCTGATTGGCAATTTCTTATAACCACAGGTGGTGCCGTTCACTATGCCAAAGATAGGTTTATGCTACATAAAGAAAGAACCGATACGCTAGCCAATGTTCTTTTGGGTAGAGCAGAAATTGACGAAGATACTTTGGCCATGTGGGAAGATGAAGATAGCCTATTTGAAGAGATAGACGAAACTCTGTATTTGGAGGTGTAGCCTGTGGGAAATGTATATTTCATTTTAGGTATACACAATCATCAACCCACTGGTAATTTTGAACATGTGTTTCAGTGGGCATATGAGCATGCATACAAACCATTTTTAGAGGTACTGAAGCAGTATCCAAAGATAAAAATATCTATACACCATTCAGGCCCGCTTGTAGACTGGCTTGTAGCAAATCACGATGATTATATTGATGAGTATAGAAAACTTGCCTCTGAAGGCAGGGTAGAGGTTATGGGAGGAGCCTACTATGAGCCCATTCTACCCATTATTCCTGATGAAGATAAGACGGGGCAACTACTACTTATGAAGAAAAAGATGAGAGAGATACTGAATTACAATCCTGTTGGTGTATGGGTGCCTGAAAGGGTATGGGAACCATATCTTCCTAAGTTTATTGCCGGAGCTGGTTATAAATATGTTG
>JAMORD010000091.1 GCA_027063755.1 bacterium
GGTTGCCGATATTGTTGCCGAGAACGATAAGATACTGAATATTCGCAAAGGCACAGAGACATCTATATGGAAAGCCCTTGCCGGATTAGGGGGCTCAGTTGTCTTGCATATTCTCTTTGTCAGAAGACAGAATCAAAAGGTTGAGGTGCGTCTGATGCTTGAAGATGTTCCACCGTCTCGTCTTGAACATATAGCCTCTGTTTATGCAGAGACCTTAAAGAAAAAAGGGGTAGACTATCTTCCTACCCTTGATAATCTTATGATGCGTATTAGACAATTTTTCGTGAAATATCTGACATTACCCGGCTCTAAAGATAAAAGTTTTGCCCTTGATAAGGTTCTTGCTACTTACGCTGCATTGCTCATGAACGAAAGATTGAACATATCTATGGTAAAGGAATATGCCTTGAAATCTGTTGTAAACCTTAGCGGTCAGGAGCATCCTGAAAGTAGATTAAAAGAGCTTATGGATATCTCTACAGAGCTTGTAGATGTTGGTTTAAAACTTGAGGAGGTGAGACATGTATGAATCTTGATTTCTTTGAAGAGTTTGAAGACAAGTATCTCCACACACCTTGTGGACAGGGTTATTTTCTTGCCGGTGTTTTGTTAGGCCTTGTTGCCAGCCATCAGGCAGAAGGCGGGTATAGTTCAGCTCCACTGTTTAAAGTTCTTCAGATGGGGCGTATGGATGTGTATAACCTAAAGAAGCATCTTAGCAGGGTTCCCACACTTGTAGAGGCATATGATGTTCCCGGCAAAGGTAGGCTCTATCAGCTTCTTAATGTTGCCCTTCAAAAGATAGCCGCATGTGGTAAAGACATGGGGGTTGATGGCAACTTTGCGTTTACCATGGGCTTTGTTGGTGCATGGGATTATTACAAAAAGATATTTCCCGACATAGAAAAGAATGAACAGTAATATGGAGGTGAAAAAGACATGGCGTTTGACAGAAGAAGAGAGTTTTTAGGCATTTACAGTGTAAAGAATGCCAACCCCAATGGTGACCCCCTGAGGGGTAATGAACCCCGTATGGACGATGAAACAGGTAAGCTTCTTGTTTCAGATGTACGTATTAAGAGAACAATCCGTGATCAGTGGGATAGAGAAGGCAAAGTTGTATTTGTCAAGGTATATGAAGGTGGCGAGGCTAAGAGTCTCAAGGATAGATATCTTGAGCCTGATATTGGTGGTAGTCAGTCTGATGATAGGGAAATCGCTAAGGACAAGTTGAGAAAATGCATAGATGTCAGGCTCTTTGGTATTACATTTGCACCTAAAGGCATGGATAAAGCTGCGTTTGCATGGACAGGACCTGTGCAGATTAGCTGGGGCGAATCTCTGCATAAGGTCTCTCCGCAGTTTGTTCAGGGTACTGCAGCATTTGCCTCTGATGACAATAAATCTCAGCGTTCCCTTCGCACTGAGTGGCGTGTGCCTTATGCTATGATAGCCTTTTATGGTGTTGCCAACCAGTACGCATCTGAAAGCACAGGTGCTACAGAAGAGGACCTTGAGGCACTGAGAGATGCATGGTGGAAGGGTACAAAGAACCTTATTACCCGCTCCAAGCTTGGTCATCAGCCTCTTATGTGGCTTGAAATCATTTATAGAAGTGGTTCAGATGCCCTTATTGGCAATCTCACAAATGATGTTGTCTTGACCGACAAAGATGGCAATCTACTTGATAGTGATGCAGGGCAGGCTTTGAGAAATCACGATGATGTTGTTGTGGATGTTACCAAGCTTATGAAAAAGATAGAGGCAAGATATCTTGGTGATATTGAGAAGATTATCGTTGTCAAAGATGCCACTTTAAATGTCAAAGGTCTTGATATACTGGGTGATCTTGTAGAGGTTGTGGAGGTGTAAGAGATGCCTGTGGCATTCAGGGTCTCTTCGCCTCTGGCTATGTTTCGTAAATGGTGGACGACAACATCATCTGTTTCTTATCCATTCCCCCCACCAACGGCTGTTGCAGGTTTGATAGGGGCTATCTTGGGGTTTGAGCGCACCGAAGACGGTCTGGCACTGTATTGGGATCAAATGAAAGGCTCTTCTGTAGCCATTGTCATAGAGCACTATGCTTTTCTCAATATGGCTGTAAACTTTGTCAATACCAAAGATTACAAAGGGCATACCCAGATTATGCATCAGTTTGTAAGAAATGGTTCATATATCATCTTTTATAAAGGTCCTCTTGAAAATCAGCTAAGAGAGTATCTGGAAGATAGTCGTTCCCACTTCACACCATATCTTGGTGTAGCCTATGCCATAGCCAATATAGAATTTGTAGACTACTATCCTACATATAAAAAGTTGCTGACTCATGAGGTTCATTCTGTGTTGCCATTTACCGATAAAGCGCCTCATATAGATATAACAAAGACCGGTGGTGTCTTTAGGGAACGCATGGACCTTAAACTGACCAGAGAACGCAAAAGAGAAGAGATGATAAATGTTGTGTATAGTAGTGGACCTTTGTATCTAAAAGAGCCCGTTGAAGCATATGAATTGGGCAATTACAACATCGTTTGGTTTCCTGAATGGTAGGGGGAAGGTTGCCTTCCCCCTTTTTTCCTTTTTGGAGGTGATATGGTGATATACAGTCATCCTGGTAGAGACCTTGTGTCCCATCTTGAAGGGGTAACAGAGAATCTTAAGCATATGAATGCAGACTATGCCCGCATATTGGGTATGACCCATGACGGACTAAAGGCACATCCCATGTTTCAGGAGCTTTTGAGGGGTAAAGTTAAACGCTTTTCCCATGCTCCCGGTTCTGCCCTTATCACATATGTGTGGGCTATATCTGAAGGTTTGACTCTATCTGAAGCCATACTGCTTGCAGAGGCGGTAAGAAGACATCATGGCGGTATGCCAGATATGTCTGATAGTAAGGAGTTTTGGGGAAACGAAGAAGTGTTGGCAATGGAAGTGGAGAAGTTAATGGTCCCCGAAGTATCGGATTTTATCAAAAAACATGTGTGGGACGGGTTTGGCGAAGATGTGCTCCGAGATGCCTTAAGCCAGCTGCCAGCTCTTGTGTTATTTAATAATCCTCTTCCTCAGGGTGGATGGGATTTCTACATGCAGTTAAGGCATATGCTTTCGCAGCTTGTTGCAGCTGATAGGGTAGATGCTGTATTTGGTGGTGTTGCTGAGAAGGATGTGCTTGTTCCATCTTTGCCCCATCGTGTTGCCGAGATGGCATTGCAAAATATACAAGATTTTGTAGAGCATGCAGAACCTACCCCTATCAATGCATGGCGTAGCCGTGTGAGAAATGAAGTATTGGGACAGTATGACTCATATTCCCACGATAGGGGTGTTTATCGTTTGGTGTTACCTACTGGTGCCGGTAAAACATTGATTTCTCTTACCATGGCACTCAAGGCAGTTCTAAAAGGTAGAAAGCGTATTATTTATGTCTTGCCATTTATCAGCACAGGTGAGCAGGTTGCCAGTGTTGTTAAAAATATAGTAGGAAAAGACTATGTCATGATAGATAACTACCTTCAGAAAGGCAAGACAGATACCGATATGTTGAGCCAGATGGATATTATTACGCTGATTATGAGATATTGGACAGCTCCTGTTGTTGTGACCACGGCCGTGTACATGTGGGAGGTGCTGTTCTCACCAGGTGCAATGGATCTTATGAACTTCCATCTTCTAAAAGATGCCGTATTGATTTTTGATGAGGTGCAAGCTATTCCCTCTGAATATTGGAATGACCTTGCTGGTATTGTTAGCCGTTTGGCAGACAGTAGCCTTGTTGTGCTCATGAGTGCGACACACCCCATTGATGTTAAAGATAGCATAACCCTGTCTACCTCTGAGAAGATACCAGTGGTGAGATATGAGGTATCTACTACCGATGTGCCAACCCCTAAGGATATAAAAAAAGCCTTTGAAGAAGACGGCAGTGTTCTTGCCATATTCAATACCCGCCGTGGGGCAAGGGATTTCTTTATGGATGTAGAGCCTCTTATACCGAGTGATGCCTTGTTTTTCTTGTCTACATATATTATTCCCAAGGATAGACACCATATTATCAATATGATTAAGAAAAGAGAAGAGCAGAATTTGCCCCGTGTTCTTATATCTACTCAAGTTGTTGAGGCAGGTATGGATTTGTCATTTAAGATGCTGTATAGGGAGCTTGCACCACTTGATAGCATAGTGCAAAGTGCAGGTAGGTGTGGTAGACATGGGGGATATGTGGGTAATGTGTTTGTGGCTTGGGATGAGTCTAATATAGGTAAGGTCTATGGACTTTTGGCAAAAGATAAGACATTGAAGATACTTTCCCCTGTAAAATGTAAGGTGCTACCTGAACATTCGTTTTACGGGCTTGTGGATACATATTTTGACCTGCTTAAGGATGTCAAGAGCCTATCTGAAATCACAACTGGGGCTATCCAGACGGGTAAATACAGCATGTCTAGTGTTGATTATCACATCATCAAACATACCCACCATGATGTGTCTGTTGTTATTCCCACAGATGAAGAAGTCTTATCTTGGATAGATGAAATTGTTAATCTTATGAAGAGCCATACGACCGATAAGTTTGAAAAGCTTAATAGAAAACGCATGCTTTATGCACGGCTTTCTTCTTATACCATCAATGTGCCCCAAAGTATATGGAAATATGTGCCCGGTGATATGTATTCCAGTGTTGGTGACAATAATAGGCTATTTTATATCCTTCCTGAGTATATACCCTATTTTTACCATCCCAAGGTGGGGTGGAACTTCTTTGGGGAGGAAGAGGGATATGGAGCCAGCATTATATGACATGCTTGAGATTATTACCTCTCATGTGTATTCTGCATATCACTACTGTCTTAGGCAGGGGTGGTATGCAGCCCATCGTATGATGGGAGAGCAGTCCAATGAGTGGATGGCACGGGGTAAGCTTATAGAAAGTCTGGTAAAGAAAAGGGGTTATCGTCAGGTCTATTTGCTTGGCTCTGTCATAGATATTGTAGAGGACACCTCAAGGGGCTTGAGGGTTGTGGAGATAAAAGCATCTAAAGGGTCTCTTGAGAGGGGTATTCATCAGGCAAAGTTCTTTCTATTTCTCTTACATCTAACCGGTGTTGATGATGCCATAGCAGAGGTTAGTGTACCCATGAGCAAAATAAGACAGGAGATTAGACCATCTGACGAGGTTTATCGTGAAGTTGAAGAATATGTCCGTTTTTTCTACAACATATCTCAAGGTCCACCACCCCATATAGAAAGGGTGAAAAAGTGCCATGCCTGCAGTTATAAGCATTTATGTTGGGGGAGCTGACAATGTCTGCTATTCCACTGTATCTGATCCGTAAAGGCGAGATTAGAAGACAGCAAAACACCATTGCCATATTGGGGGAGGGCAGACCTGTTTTTAAGCCCATTAGTGGTATCTTGTCGCTCTACATCTATGGCAGGTACAAACTAAACACATCGGCCGTTGGTTTTCTTGATGATAACTATGTGCCCGTGCATATCTTTCACCGCAGTGGAATGTATAGGGGTACATTTTACAATCCTCCTATACCCTCATCTGAAGTGTTTGTCAAGCAAATAGAGTACTTTCAAGACCGTGCAAAGTATAAGGTATTTGTCAGTGTTTTGAGGGATGCCTACAGAGAAATGTTGACCTTGTCTTGTTCTTACGATGTCAATGATGGGATACTGCGATATTTTAAGGGCTTGCTCTTTGCCACCCTTGTTGACGGTATATATATGACCCATTTGGACCCTACTGCCTTTCCATCAAATAAAGGTGTTAGCATGGCACTTGTCTATGCTTTGTTTGGAGTCTATGCTCCTGTGTTGAGCTGTGTGGCGTATGAGTTTTCTTTGAAGCATAAGGTTTTGCCATCAGATTGGTATGAATGTGGTGGCTACCCATGTTTGAGAGCAGATGCTTTGAAAAGTCTGCTTCTGTATTGGGAGAAAATTATGTCCTCTTCTATTGTCTTTCGTTGGGGAAAAGGTCCCCGTCGTATGCTCTTTAGAAATGAGTTTTGGAAAATAGAGCACATGATTATGTGGGGAGAGCCATATACCCCATTTGTTGGCTTGTGGCATATTGTAGGAGGTGTATAGCATGTTGTTTAAAGCGTTTTATTTGGGAGGTGAGATTAAGGGGGTAGACGATAAGTGGTATTTCTATTCAAGTGATGGCAGTCGCTATAATATGACCGATAACGATGTTAGGGATATATATTTCTTTAATGAAATATGGTTTCCTTCCCATTATCTGCGGTATATGGGGGACAGTGGGGTAGCACTGCATTTTCTCAAGCATGGCTTTTATCAGACAACTTATCTGCCAGCTATGGGGCATGGACGTTGGCCCATTTACAAAAAACAGCTTGAAGCCTATAAAAATAACGATAAACGTCTTTCTATTGCCAAAGCGTTTGTCATGTCAGAAATTGTGTCTGCTCAGATTGTTTTTCCACATATTGATATGTCAGATATTATAAATAAACTGAACATTGCATCTGAGATTCCATCGGTTATGGCTGCTGAAGCCGAGGCAATGAAACGGTATTGGCATGAGTGGCATGTTCGCGTACCGGAGTTTACCGGTCGTCAATTTAATCCATCCCCTGATAAGTACAATGCCATTGTTAGCCTTGCCTATGCCTATCTTTATGGCACGGCATTTAGTGCTATAAAAATGACAGGCTTAGATCCCCGTATAGGTTATCTTCATGAGAATAGATTTCGTACCAATACATTGCATCTTGATGTGGCAGATATGTATAAGCCCATTGTGGCATCGTTTGCCATGAAACTTGCCATGAAATGGAAGGACAATATGTTTTATCGGTTGGGGAAAGGGATATATTTAAGCGATAAAGGTATGCAGAAATTTACAGAGTACTGGGATGACCTGCTAAGAAGTAGAGGGCGCTGGTGTAATAGACTGTCATTTGTTGTCATGATAGCCAAAGATGTCAGGGAACTGAGGGGATATATCATGCAGGGGAATAGGCCCTTTGAAAGTTGCATTGTCAGAGAAAGGAGATAGAAAATGTTTGTGATACTTGCATATGATGTAGATGAGAAAAGGGTGGCTAAAGTTTTGAAAGTTGCCCGTAAATATCTTGTGTGGGTGCAAAATTCTCTGCTTGAGGGGGATATATCTTCTTCTCAACTGTCTATGTTGAAGATGGAGCTGCGTGAAGTGACCGAAAATACCGATAGGGTAAGATTCTACCTCATGAAGGGTAAAAAGTATATGAAAATAGAAGACCTTTATGACGGAGATGTTGATAGCAGGGAAAACTTCATAGTGTAGATATTAAGAATAGTTTTAGTGTTTTCCGAGTACGGGATACAGCAGATATGTATCCCGCTGTTTGTGATAAAATTTATAAAAAGGATGTGGTATATGAAAGTATATATAATTAAAAATGGCATTATAAGTGGAAAATTGCGGCTTTCAGCCTACCCATAGGGGATGTAAACTGGAGGTATATTCTGCAGTGTCGGATATTCTTCCTGCTTTCAGCC